>JAZROC010000409.1:0-3807 GCA_045648525.1 Clostridia bacterium | reverse complement strand
TTTCACCTAAAGCATCGCTCTTATAAATATCGAAAAGCTTAACTTCTTTAACAAGCTGACCGCCTGCGGATTTAATTGCATCAAGCATAGGTCCGATTTCCTGACTTGTGTCAACCAACACGGCAAGGTCACGCTCGATTGACGGATATTTGGGCAGTGCAGTGTAGAGAATTTTTGCATTTGCAATACTGAAGATATTTGCAAGGTCAAGTTGCGCAATAAGCGGGCGACCATCAATATCAAATTTCTGTGCAACGTCGGGATGAATTTCACCAATAACACCTAAAACGTTGTTGCCTGCGGTAATTACTGCCTGGCGACCGGGGTGCATAAAAGGCTCTTCACTTCTTGCATAGGTTGCTTTAATGCTGAAACGTGCAAAAATAGTTTCAACCATAGATTTTAATGTGAAGAAATCTTCCTTTTCGCCCATAATACCGATGCAAAGAGCCTTTCTTTCTTCAGGCTGTTCGGTGATGGGAAGCTCTTTAGGTATAAAAAGCTTTGAAATTTCAAAAAGACGCATATCAGTTGTGCCTTTATTGAAGTTTGTAGCCATAACCGTAAGCATACTTGAGAAAAGTTGAGTGCGCATTATTGAATAGTCTTCGCCTAAAGGATTTATAAGCTTAACCGTGTTTTCTGATGAAATGCCAAGCATATCATAGGCTTTCTGTGAAATAAATGAATAAGTTGCTATTTCATTTGCGCCCCTTGAAAGAAGTTCTTCTTTTGTAATGTCTGACATCTGATGCTGTTTTGTCTTTGTACCGCGGGTAAGAACGCCTGACAAAGGACGTGAAATAATGTGGTCATAACCGTAAACACGGATAATTTCTTCTGCAATATCGTGTACACCTTCAATATCATCACGGCGAGTGGGGATAAGGCAGGTAATAACTTCGTCCTTAAGTTCAGCCTTGATGCCAAGGTTTTTAAGAATTGTAAGAATTGTTTCAGTGGGAACGGTAACACCTAAAAGCTCCTCGATACGTGCTAAAGGTGCAAGAATAGTCTTATCTTCAGGTAACGTTTCATAAACGTCAGGATTCCAGGAAGTAACGTCGCCTGCATCAAGTTCATCAATAAGGCTTAACGCACGTTTTAATGCATAATCACAGCCTGAAGCATCAACACCTTTTTCAAAACGTGAGCTTGCTTCGGTCATAATGCCCAATGTTCTTGCAGTTTTTCTTACGCTGTCGCGGCGGAATTTAGCAGATTCAAAGAAAATTGTCTTTGTGCCTTCTTTGATTTCGCTGTTTTCGCCACCCATAACACCTGCAATGCCAACTGAACGTTCACCGTCAGCAATAACAAGCATTTCGTTGTTAAGGGTATGCTCTTTAGAATCAAGAGTGGTAAGCTTTTCACCGTCATTTGCGCGACGTACGATAATTGAACTTTTGGCAATATCTTCAACGTCAAAAGCGTGCATTGGCTGACCTGTTTCAAGCATTACGAAGTTGGTAATGTCAACAATGTTATTAATGGGGCGCATACCTGCAGAAAGCAGACAATCTGCCATCCATTTAGGTGATGGGGCAACGCGGATATTTTCAACGCTTGCGCCAATGTAGCGGGGGCAAAGGTCAAAATCTTCAACGGTAACGCTAACTTTGATTTCGGCATCCTTTTTAACTGTATAGTTAACTTCAGGAAGCTTGATTTCTTTATTAAGGCAAACGGCAACCTCGCGTGCGATACCTAAAACGGAGTTGCAATCAGGTCTGTTTGAAGTAACTGAAAAATCAATTACACAGTCGTCAGCACCGATAACGGTGTTAACGTCAGTACCGGGAGCCCATTTTTCGTCTAAAATAAGAATACCGTTAACGTCGGCACCGGGGAAACCACTGCCAAGTAAAGCTAATTCTTCACCGGAACACATCATACCGTTTGATGGAACACCGCGAAGTTTACCCTTTTTTATGTGCATACCGTTAGGTAAGTGCGAATCGTGTAAAGCGGCAGGTACGTGTGCGCCAACGAAAACGTTGTCAGCACCTGTTACTATTTGTACTGTTTCATCAGCACCTGTATCAAGCTGGCAAATCTGTAAATGGTCAGAATCAGGGTGCTTTTCGATTTCAAGAATTTTTGCAACAACAACGTTAGTCATAACGCTGTTCTTTTCCATGCCTTCAACTTCAAAACCCTGTGTGGTCATTTTTTCGCATAAAACCTCAGGGGTAACGTCAATATCAACGTATCTCTTTAACCAATTAAGTGAAACTTTCATTTTCTTTTACCCCCTTATTTAAACTGTTTAAGGAAACGAATATCGTTTTCAAATACAAGACGTAAATCAGGTATTTTGTAGCTTGTTGTGGTAATACGGTCAATGCCGATACCGAATGCGAAGCCCGAATATACTTCAGGGTCGATACCACATTCCCTTAAAACGTTGGGGTGAACGATACCTGCGCCTAAAATTTCAATCCAGCCTGTGCCTTTACATACTCTGCAACCCTTGCCGCCACATTCGGTGCAGGAAAGGTCAACTTCAACTGAAGGCTCTGTAAAGGGGAAATATGATGGACGGAATTTAACTTTTACGTCATTGCCGTACATTTCGTGAGCGAACTCCTCTAAAACGTACTTTAAGTGGCAAAGGTTAATTCCCTTATCAACAACAAGACCCTCAAGCTGATGGAAAACAGGTGAGTGTGTTGCATCAACCTCGTCAGCACGGTAAACTCTACCCGGGCAGATAACGCGGATAGGTACGTTTCTTGTTTTCATTGTACGAATCTGTGCCGCAGAAGTCTGCGTTCTTAATAAAAGATTTTTTGCAATATAGAAGGTATCCTGCATATCGCGGGCAGGATGGTCTTCAGGCAAATTCAAAGCCTTAAAGTTATAATAGTCCGTTTCAACTTCAGGACCGTCAACAATATCAAAGCCCATTGAACGGAAAATTTCGCACATTCTTTCCTGTGTTAATGAAAGGGGATGAAGTGTGCCTCGTCTTTCGGGACTTGCGGGAATAGTTACGTCAATAACTTCATCTTTTAACTGTTGTGCCCTTTTTAAACTGTTAAGTTCATCTTTCTTGTTGGTGATTGCTTCTTCGATTAAGTTGCGAAGCTCATTAACCTTCTGTCCCATTTTAGGTCTGTCTTCAGGTGAAAGGGAACCCATTGAACGCAAAAGTTCAGTTAATTCGCCCTTTTTGCCGCAGAACTGTACACGAAGGTTTTCAAGGTCATTGAGGTTTTCAAGCTTTTCAAGCTGTTCCTCAAAGCGTGATTTAACGCCTGCTAATTTTTCAAGCATATTAATTTCCTCCTAAAAAATAAAAAAAGACTTTTCGCCAAGGGACGAAAAGCCGTGTTACCACCCTAATTTACACTCAAACAAGTGCCTCAACAACGTAACGGTGTTTCTCCGTTCAGACCTACTTAAAAATTTTCAGCCTGACAACTCCAAAGGGAACTTCACAATAAAAAACTTAAAAGCACTTCCACCTACGTGCCTCTCTCTGTGTAAGCTTTGCTTACTGCTACTTTCCTTTTTCACAGTCTTTAATATTTATAAACGTATTTTACCATATACTATAATTTTAGGCAAGCGAAATTTTACAAATCCCCCAAATGCTTAAATCTGTCCCTGAATTGCAAAATACAAAGTAGAAAATTCATAAAAAATATGTTATCATATATGCGGGTGATTTTATGAAAATAGCAATTCTTGATGACGAAAAATATTTTCTTGAAAAATTTTACGATATAATCAGAAACCACGAAAATTTCAAGACTGCGGAAATCAGTTTATATCAAAGCGGTATTAAGCTTCTGGCAGATT
>JAZROC010000408.1:0-10549 GCA_045648525.1 Clostridia bacterium | reverse complement strand
TATCGGTCCTGAAGCAGGTATGCCCGTTATGGAAGGTAAGTGCGCGTTGTTTAAATCCTTTGCCGACGTTGATGCGTTTCCTCTTTGTATAAAGAGTAAGGACGTTGATGAAATAGTAAGAACAATTTCACTTATTTCAGGCTCCTTTGGCGGAATTAACCTTGAGGATATTTCTGCGCCCCGTTGCTTTGAAATTGAAAGAAAGTTAAAAGAGGTTTGCGATATTCCCGTGTTCCACGATGACCAGCACGGCACGGCAATAGTTGTTGTTTCCGCCTTAATAAATGCCGCAAAGGTTGCAAAAAAGAAGCTTGAGGATTTGACGGTGGTTATTAACGGTGTAGGAAGCGCAGGTATTGCTATCGGCAAAATGATTCTTCAGTTAAAAGTTAAAAATCTTATTATGTGCGACCGTTTCGGTATTCTTTACCGCGGTGCAGAAAATATGAACGAAGCCCAGAAGGCTATGGCGGAGGTTACCAATAAAGATAACCTTGAAGGTACTCTGAAAGATGCAATGGAGGGTGCAGACGTTTTCGTTGGTGTTTCCGCGCCCAACGTTGTTGATGAAGATATGATTGCATCAATGAACGAAAAGCCTATACTTTTCCCAATGGCAAACCCCACACCCGAAATTATGCCCGATAAGGCAAAGGAAGCAGGAGCATATATCGTTGGCACGGGCAGAAGCGATTTCCCCAATCAGATTAACAACGTGCTTGCATTCCCCGGTATTTTCAAAGGTGCTTTAAGCGTGCGCGCAAAGGATATTAATGAGGAAATGAAGCTTGCCGCCGCAATGGCTATTGCATCTTATATTCCCGAAAACGAGCTTTCTATTGAAAACATTATTCCCAACGCACTTGATAAGGGAGTTGCAACTGCCGTTGCTGAAGCAGTTAGAGCGGCAGCCATTAAAACGGGTGTAGCACAATAAAATCGTACAACTTATAAGTTTTGGGTTAAAGCGTATAAAAAAACGCCCCGCAGTTTTTCTGCGGGGCGTTGGTTTTTTTAAAGTATATCGTCTTCAATATCGAAGTCGGCATCAGGGGTAAGGGATTTTGCGTAGTTTATGGCTGATGTGCCGTAGTTCGATAATGCTTTTACGATTTTGCCTACGTTATTATTTTCGTGCATTTTGCTGATGTAAGCGTTGACGTTGTATTCAACGGTCGTAATGGCTACGTCGTCTTTAAGAAGTTTAAGTGTATAGATATCGTTAAAGCCGGTTGCGTAGATATCGTCGCTATAAAGCGAAACGGTGCCATCGTCGTTTTTGATAAGTGTTGATAAATCAACTTCCTTATCGTTAAGCAAAACGGTAACTGCATCGGTTAATTTTAATTTGAAGTAAACTTTGTTTACGTTTGAAATGTTAACACCTAATGCGGTTACGCGGTTGTTTGAATCGTCATTGCCCGTTACGTTTCTTACACCTTTGGGCGCATAGAACGTGGTTTTGTATTTATTAACCCAATCCGATGTGTTTGCGGGATTTTCGGTATTGTAGTTTTTATATTCCTGTGATACTGCACCATAGGTGAGCATATCGGCAACGAGGGCTCTGAATGCTTTAAGTTGGTTTTGCGTAAAACCAAGTGCGTTTTCGTTGGCAATAAGATTATCGCAATAAGTTTTTACGCTGTAATTTTCAATTACGTCAATTACTTTGCCGTCTAAAAGAAGCTCTGCCTTAATGTTGTCATTCATACATTGAGGGTTAATTCCCTTGTAGGAGAATACTGAATATGCGCCTTCGGTTGTGCCTTTTACTGTGGTAACCTTGCCTGAAGATGAGGTGAAGCGCATAGCCATATCGTCAGTTAAAGGCACGTCAACGTAATAGTTAAGAGTAAGGCTTGTGCCGATATCAAGTGTTGCGCCTTCGATTTTTGCAATGCGGTTATCGTAATCAATGCCTTCGTAAATATTTTTTGAAAGCTTTTCAGAAAGATTTTCGATGGATTCCGATGCTTTCTTAATTGTTGAACCGTTTGAAACACCGTTTACCGTAACTTCTACTGTTTTTCCGTTTTTAAAGAAATCAACGGCTTCCTTAACTGCGTTAATTCTGTTTTCGTTAATTTTCTTTGTGCCGTCCTGATTATAAAGCTGATTGCCGTTTTCATCAACCTCTAACGTGGGGCAAATCCAACCGCCTTCGTCGTGCTCATTCCAAGCGTAAGCAAGCATTGTGTTTGCTTTGGTATAGGCTTCAACTTCGTCGTGCTGTAAGTAGGAAAGAGCATAAGGAAAATGGTCTAAAATTTCTTCGTCACTTGCGTAGCCTGCCCAGGAATTGTTGCTGACGGTTGTCCAGGAAACAGGGTTAATGTATCGTGGTTCAGGTTGCCAGCCGAGTGTTACGTTGGGCACGTACTGGAAGGAAGAGGAATTATAGGAAAGCCAGTTGTTCTGACAGTCTTGTACCAATTCTGCATAAGTGCCGGTGCCGGAATGTGCATATTTTGAAACGGCAGTAGCACCTGAACCTTTTGCAAGAGTTGGGTTTACGTTAAGCACAACTGCAAAAGGCTTTTTAATGCCAAGCTCCGCACAAAGTTTTTCAAAATAAAGGATATCCTGAAGAATTTTTACGGTATTGTTGTTAGTTGCGAAATAATACATAAGGGGGCGTCCGTCGAGGACGGTCATATAATAATCTTCTTTTAAAAGAGTGCGCATTTCTTCACGGGCATATGCCTGGTTGATAGCATTACCGTCAAAGCAAACGCACATTTTAACGTCGTTTCTGTATTGGCTTTGTTCGTGGAATTTGCGCGCCGCTTTCATATCAGAGTTATACCACACGTATGCAAAATAGTCGATGCCCGCATACATTGCATATTCCATTTCTCTGTCGAAAATATCCTGAGTGTATTCGGGAATGATTATATTGTTTTCGTCAGTTATTTCTGCAAAGAAAGGTGCGCGGAAATGGAACTGTGCAGGGGAAAGTGAACGCTCAACCTGCGAAACAACGCTGTTTGCCTTGCCGTCGTGAGTGTACCAAGCATCCCAACGGATAGCACCTACGGTTGTGTCGGGAGTTCTTTCAACAGTTGTTAAGTCTTGGTTTAAGACTGCATCATATAACTTTGTAAGGGAAAAAGAGTCAACACATACGTCAGGTGTATTTTCATCATCATAAAAACTTTGCTGATAAATGATAACTGAAGCAATGTCGTCAGAAAATTCTAAATATCCCTCGAAAATACACTGTTGCCATTGCGTTGTGAGAGTGACCTGATTGCTTATTATATATTCATAACTGTTGTTTGCATATTTGAGACGCACAACCAGAATGCAATTTGTATCATAGGCATAATCATTGTTAAGCTTTACCCACATTGTCGCTCTGTATATACCTGAACCATTTTCTTTCAATACAGGCAAAACTTCCTGATAGTAAGTTGAATATTTGGTCTGACGGTCTTTAATTAATAAACCGTATTCACCGTCGTGGGCATAAGCAGAACCAACTTCATAAGAAGGTGAGCCCATAGAAATAAAACCGTCAATAGTACCCGATTCAAAACCGCCGTTTACCAAAAGCTCTTCATTTGCCGCGGCAAAAGTGTTGATGCCAAGAATTGAAAAAATTAAGGAAAGCATTAAAAGGAAAGATATGATTCTTTTCATAAAAAACCTCACAAAACTTTATTGTTAATAATATAACATATATTTATTAAAAAAGCAATGGAAAAAGCGTTTGAAAAAATTTCAAACGCTTTAAGTTTTATTCGCTTATTCTTTTAATATCTGCGCCAAGGCTCTGAAGCTTTTCTACGATTTTTTCATAACCTCTGTCAATATACTGAACGCCTGTAATGGTTGTTGTGCCTTCAGCCATAAGACCTGCAACAACAAGTGCCGCGCCACCGCGCAAATCAGGTGCAACAACGTCGGTACCAAAAAGTTTTTCAACACCGTCAATCATAGCAACGCGGTCGGTGAAATCGTTAATGGCACCCATTTTACGTAATTCATCAAGATGACGGTAACGCGATTCAAAAATAGTTTCGGTTATAACGCTCGTGCCGTCAGCAACGGAAAGAAGTGCTGAAAAAGGCTGTTGAAGGTCGGTGGGGAAACCGGGATACACCATTGTTTTTACTTTTACGGATTTCGGACGTTTTTCCATCGGCACTATGCGCAAGGTATCTTCGCCCTCGTCGATTTTGTAGCCTGCTTCAAAAAGCTTTGCGGAAAGTGATTCCATATGGGTAGGAATACAGTTTTTAATTAAAATATCGCTTTTCGTTGCGGCGGCAATAATCATCCACGTGCCCGTTTCTATCTGATCGGGAATAATGGTATAGTTGCAGGAATGAAGACGTTTAACACCCTTGATTTTAATAATATCAGTACCTGCGCCCTTGATTTTTGCACCCATATTGTTTAAGAAGTTGGCAACGTCAATAACGTGAGGCTCTTTAGCGCAGTTGAAAATAGTGGTAGTGCCTTCTGCCTTTACTGCGGCAAGCATAATATTTATGGTTGCGCCTACACTTACAACGTCAAGATAAATTTCTGCGCCCGTAAGCTGTTCGGCTTTAATGTCAACAACGTTGGTTCTTTTTATCTTTGCGCCTAATGCTTCAAAGCCTTTAAGATGCTGGTCAATGGGACGCTTGCCGATATTACAGCCACCCGGAGGCGGAATTTTTGCTTCACCGAAGCGGGCAAGCATTGCGCCTATAAGGTAATAAGAAGCACGCATTTTTCTTGTAAGGTTTTCATCGGGACACATTGATTTTACGCCTGACGGGTCAATGGTTATCTGGCCGGGAACAGAAGTATCAACCTTTGCACCTAAAGAAGTTAAGGTTTCCGCTAAAACCTCAACGTCATCAATATCGGGAATATTATCTATAACACAAACACCGTCGGAAATAAGAGCGGCAGGAATAATTGCAACAGCGGCATTTTTTGCACCGCTTACTGAAATTTCGCCTTTCATTTGTTTTCCGCCGTGAATTACAAGCTTATCCAAACTAATCAACCCGAAAAATCTTCTCGGGATTCCTCCTTGAATCAGAATATATACATTCTACCATTTTTTTAATAATTTTGCAATACGTTTTTCAAAATTCTCCGTCGGGAGCAAGAATAGAAATAATTCTTTCAAGGTCGTCACGATTAAAATATTCGATTTCGATTTTACCTTTTTTCTCGTTGCCGTTGATTTTAACCTTTGTGCCCATATGCATACGCATACTTTCTTCGATTCTGTCAAACTCAACGACGCGCTTCTTTGCAGGTGCTTTTTTAGTAGGCTTTTTGTTGGAAATTTCCTTTACTTTCTGCTCGGCTTGTCTTACCGACCAACCGCATTTTGCACATTCTTCGGCTAATTGGGAGATAATTTTATCATCGTCCAGGGCGGCAAAAGCTCTGCCGTGACCTGCGGAAATTTTGTCTTCAATTATCAATGCGCGAACGCTTTCAGGTAATTTTAAAAGTCTTAATGCGTTGGCGATTGCAGGACGTGATGCACCGATACGCTCGGATACTTCCTGCTGTGTAAGGGAATAGTCTTTCATTAAAGAATCTATTGCCGAAGCAGTTTCAATGGGGTTTAAATCCTCGCGCTGAAGGTTTTCAATTAGTGCAAGCTCTGAAACCTGACGGGGTGAAAGCTCCTTAATAATGGCGGGAACTGTTTCTAATTTTAAAAGTCTGCAGGCGCGGTAACGTCTTTCACCTGCAATGATTTCATAGCGGTCACCGTTTTGTTGCACCGTTATTGGCTGAAGCATTCCGTTTGCTTTAATTGAATCTGCCAATGCGGCAATGGTTTCCTGATTAAAAGTCTTACGGGGCTGGGTTTTGTTAACGTCAATTTTATTTATGGGAAGTTGATGTACGTATTCCTTATCAATTTCCGAAACGGTTTCTATTTTAAAATCTTCTCCGAAAACGGCACCTCTGCCTAAACCTTTTTTCTTCATTATTTTTCGTTCCTTTCGATTATTTCCGCGCAAAGTGATTTATAAGCGAGGGCACCGGGACAGTATGCATCAAAAACCTGAATGGGCTCGCCAAAACTTGGCGCTTCTGCAAGCCTTACGTTGCGGGGAATATGGGTTCTATACACTTTTTTGGAAAAATATTTTTTTACCTCGTCAACTACCTGCTGTGAAAGGTTGGTACGGGAATCAAACATTGTGCACACTACACCGTCAATATCAAGATTGGGGTTAAGTCGCTTTTTAATGAGCATTATGGTGTTTACAAGCTGTCCTAAACCCTCAAGGGCGTAATACTCGCACTGAATGGGCACAATTACTTTATCAGATGCGGTAAATGCATTGACAGTCAAAAGGTCCAACGATGGCGGACAATCTATTATTATGTAGTCAAAATCGTCTTTAATTTCTGCAAGAGCATTTTTTAAAAGCTTTTCGCGGTCTTTTAACGATACCATTTCAACTGTTGCGCCTGAAAGGTCGATGTTTGAGGGGATAAGATAAAGGTTTTTTACTTCCGTTTCCATAATAACGTCAGAAACGTTTTCACCGTTTATTATAACGTCGTAAATGCCCATATTATCCTTTTCTACACCTAAACCGCTGGTAGCGTTGCCCTGCGGGTCAAGGTCGAGCAAAAGGACTTTTTTGTCTTTCATTGCAAGACCTGCGGAAATATTTATGGCAGAGGTGGTTTTACCCACACCGCCTTTTTGGTTTGATACGGAAAAAATCATTTGTTATCCTCGTTTTTTGTTATAAAATTATATTCTCTGTCCATACGTGCGTTAAGCTGATTTACACCTGAACGAATGTTGTTTATCTGCTCGTCAAGTTCAGAAAGCTTGTTTAATAAGTTAAGCTGTTCAAAGCTTGCGGCTTTGCCTGGAAGCTTGCGCTTTGATAAAACTTCAAATTCCTCAATAAGTCGGGCAAGACGTTTTTTTCTTGCATCTTCTAAAACGGTATAGAAAATTTCAAGGAAAATTTCCATTGCAAGAAGCACAAAGAAAAGGCAATAAAGACCGGATAACTCCGCCTCAAGCAAGCCTGGAATTTTTATTATGCCCACAGCCGTTACGCAAAAGCCGATAATTGCAACTGCGCGTGAAATAAGGCGGAAAAGATTTCTGCCTGTATAAAGGTCATTTTTTATAAGATAGTTGTTAAGTGAAACGGTTTCTTCACTGGTAAAGGCTACGTAATAATCGTCCCACATTTTATTAAAGCGTCTTGAAAGACGAAGCGATTCTATTTTCTTTATAATGTTATCGCCCGATTCTTTTCTTAAAACTTTAATAATCTTTCTTAACGAGCATCCGCCACAGAAAGTGAATATTACGGCAAGAATGAAAACAAAAGCCATAATGCCTGCGATTATGAGAAACGCATTTGAAGTGTTGGTATAGAGTTTTAAAAATTCTTTTATCATATCTTTCAAGGTACATACCTCCTCATAATATATATTCTAACAGATTACCCCTACTTTTGTCAAAACAAACAATAATAAATTTTTCATATTCTATAAGTTGACAACGTAATGCCGTTGAGTGTATAATATATCAGTGATAAATTTTCAACGAGGTTACTATGAAAAAACTTAAATTAACTTTTCTTATATGGTTGCTTGTGTTTTTGTTGGTTTCGGTTTACACGGTAAGCGCAACGACAGAATTATCCAATACAGGAACAATACCTGTTACTGAGGTGCAGTCAACACCCGAACCTACACCGGTTGCAACACCTGTTGTAACACCCGAACCTACTTTAGCACCAACACCTGATCCAACACCGACGGATACACCTGTTGCGGCAACACCTACATTGACCCCGACGGCAAAACCGGATAGTGACACACCTGCGCCTGATAACACTCCGTCAATAACACCTGAAGGAGAAACACCATCAATAACACCTGAAGGCGAAACACCGTCACCAACACCTGAAGGCGAAACACCATCGCCTACGCCTGAAGGCGAAACACCATCGCCAACACCCGAAGGTGAAACACCGTCGCCAACACCTGATGGACAGACACCGTCAGCATCGCCAACGGCAACACCTAAAAGAACGGCTAAACCTACAAAAAAACCTGCATTGACTGAACCTACAAAGGATCCTTATGACAGAACGTGGCAAACGCAGGCACCGCCTACTATGCCACCTGAAATTACGGCAAAACCCGTTGCAACACCTGTTGCAGGTATTCAAACTCCCTCACCAACACCTTTTGTCAGCGAAGAAACAAACAGTGTTAACTGGGCATTGATTATCTGTCTTGTATTGTTGCTGCTGCTTTTAATTGATATTTACATAATTTTCTGGCGCAAACGTATGGGCTACGAAAATATGATAAATAACGGTATTTCAAGAAGACGTATGCGTGACGATCTTTGTGATTATCCTCTTGCACCTGAAAAAGAAGAACAAGAAAAAACAGAGGAAACTGAAGTTCTGGAGGAAAACAGCAAAAGCGCTGACGAAGAAAATAACGAAGAATAATTTTTAGAGGCATATTACAATATATGCCTCTTGTTTTTTTGGTTTCTATATGCTATAATAATTTAAAATTCGACAAAAGAGGTTTTTATATGAAGATAAAAACAAAAGAACTTTCCTATGAAAAAGTTATGGCAATTAAAAAGCCTGAACATAAAAATCCCCAAAAACCCAATGTTTTGTTCCGTACACTTATCAGGGTACTTGCAATACCTGATATGCTTGCAACGAAATTTACATATACTTTTAAAGAAAAAGATAATCTGCCCGAAGGGCCTTATCTTATTTTAATGAATCATTCAAGCTTCATTGATTTGAAAATCGCTTCAAAAATATTTTATCCAATGCCGTACTCTATCGTGTGTACTTCCGACGGTTTTGTGGGCAAAAACTGGCTTATGCGCCTTATCGGGTGTATTCCTACCCAAAAATTTGTAACGGATATAACTTTAATAAGAGATATGCGCTATATGCTTAAAAAGCAAAACACAAGCGTGTTGATGTATCCTGAAGCAAGCTATACTTTTGACGGCACCCAGACTCCGTTGCCTGAAAAGTTAGGTCAGTTAATGAAGCTTCTTGACGTGCCCGTTATAACGGTAATAACAAAAGGTGCATTCCACCGTGACCCCTTATACAACGGTTTACAATTAAGAAAGGTTAAGGTCAGCGCAGAGGTTAAGTGTCTTGCGACAAGGGAGGAAATTAAAAATCTTTCCGTTGAAGAATTAAGTAAAAAACTTGAAAAGACCTTTACCTTTGATAATTTCAGGTGGCAACAGGAAAACAGCATTGAAATTAAGGAAAAATTCCGTGCCGACGGGTTGGAAAGAATTTTATATAAGTGCGCCCACTGCGAAAAAGAGGGCGGTATGGTAGGCGAGGGTACTACGCTTACCTGCAATCATTGCAAAAAAGAATATGAGCTTGACGTTTACGGTGCGTTAATTGCCAAAAAAGGCGAAACGGAGTTTTTGCATATTCCCGATTGGTACAAATGGCAAAGGGAATGTGTTAAAAAAGAGCTTGAAGACGGCACGTATCTGCTTGATACAAAAGTAAGAATCGGCATAATGGCTGATTACAAAGCTATTTATATGGTAGGCGAGGGCAGACTTGTTCACGATAAAAACGGTTTCACTTTAACGGGCTGTGACGGTAAACTTAATTACACTCAACCGCCCCATGCCTCTTACGGCTTGTATGCCGACTATTTCTGGTACGAAATAGGTGACGTGATTTGTATCGGCAATAAGGATTATCTGTATTATTGCTTCCCCGAAAAAGAGGGTGTTGTTGCTAAAACGCGAATGGCGGCTGAAGAACTTTTTAAAATGCAGAAGTAGTATGTAAAAAATCTGCTTGTCTATGGAATAATACCACATTTTTATATATGAATATTGCAAAAAATTTTCTTTTGTGTTATTGTAAACAAAAGAAAATTTTTTTAGGAGTTTTTTATGGAAAAGAATACGAATATAAATTGGATAACTACTGTAAATGATAAAAAAGACGAGTGGACGGGCTATAAGAAAAGTTTTTTTATTGAAAAAGACGTTGAAAATGCGGTGGTGCGATTTGAATCGGACGCGGTTTGCGCAGTGTTTATTAACGGTGAATTTTTAATAAGCGGTACGGGCAGGACTCCTGAAAGAGTCAACTGCCATCAGGTTACAAGCCTTATTCATAAGGGTGAAAACACCATTGAAATTCTTGTAGGCGGACATTACTTTCAAAAATTCGCCTTCGATGCAAGGGAAAAACGCGGGTATTGGCTTAATCAGGCGGCACTTGAATTATCAATAAATTTTGTTGACGGAAGCGAATCAAAAATTTTCACCGACAAAAGCTGGGGCGAAAATGCTGTTGAAACTATGCAGATTACTCAAAAAGAGTACGAAACTACGTGGAAAAACGCTCTTTGTTGGCAGGAGGAAAGATATGTAAAAATCCCCGATACAGTGTTGGCGGTTGCAGGGGAAGAGTATGAAAAATACGCTTTAAAGAAACAGGAAAAGGTCTTAAACTACCAAAATGTAGTTGAAACGGATTTTGAATATAACGATGGCGCTTTT
>JAZROC010000407.1:0-6453 GCA_045648525.1 Clostridia bacterium | reverse complement strand
TCCGTTCGTCTGGATACGGTCCAATACATACGCAAGGAGTTTTCATTTATCTTTTAGATTTAACGTGTTGCAGAAGTCCTTTACAACCTTCTGTTATTTGATTAAACACTTTTTCATAGTTTCCTGAATACCAAGGATCTTCAATATCCCCAGGTTTACTTGTAAAATCAAGAAGCTTATATACCTTTTTATCAGAATCTTCACCTATTATACGCATAAGCCGAGGAATATTATATTCTTCCATTACAATAATATAGTCAAAATCATTGTAATCGTTAAGCGTTACCTGACTTGAGCGATGGTCATCAAAAGGAATATTCTTTTCTCTTAATTTTGCCTGCGCAGGCGGATATATAGGGTTGCCGATTTCTTCCCTTGAAACCGCCTTTGAATCAACATAAAATTCGTTTTCGCGATCTTTAATTAGATTTTTAAAAACAAACTCAGCAATTGGCGACCTGCAAATATTGCCGTGGCATAAAAATAATATCTTTGTCATTTTACAATAATTCTTGTAATAACGCCTGCATAGCCAAAGTATGTGTTACCTACACAAGTGTACTGTGGAAGCTTTTCACCGTTATCAAAGTGAACTTCATTATAGAAAAGGCTATGCAAGTGACCTGCAAAGATGCCCTTAATAACGTCGGTTGAGTTTTTAAGAACTTCGTACATTTTTGCATCATCGTGTTTTAAAGGCTTTTGGGTTGAATAAATAAGGTCTCTGCTATAGAAATTCTGAACTGCCATATAAGCGGCATAGAGAGCGGGACATTTTTCATCTTCAGGCACACCCGTTGATAAAGGTTCATGCTGGAATAAAAGAATAATTTTATTTTCCTTTCTTGCTCTTTCAACTTCTTTCTGAAGTTTTTCTGCAACACCGTCAAAATAATAACCTGAAGAATTATCAATACCAACACATATTACCTTATCTTTAACATCTTTTGTTGCATAACAAATATCGTGAATCCAGAATTCGCTTACAATATCACGTCTTTCTTGAAGAGTCTGTCTGTCAGCAACGCCCGTGCCAACCTGCTTGGAAAATTCGTGACTGCCAACGGGAATAAGCACGTTAGGATCTCTGTCAAAAATATGTTTTTTGGTTAACATCATTGTGCCGTGTGCAAGAAGATCCATCGTATCGCCTGCGATTACTGTCTGATCAAAATACTGTGCGGCATCCATTGCGCCATCTACGGGAACTATTGATGAACCGTTAGCATTCCACCAACGCGATTTTTTGGTAAACATAACCTCATCGTCATTTTCATCAACTTCATCACAATAGTTAATGTGCATATCGTTCATCATTGCAATATTTACTTCTTCCCCGCCTAAACCGGAATCAATATTAACTTCAAAAATTACCTGTTCAGTATCCTTCATTCTATAATTTCTGAAATGATCATTAGGTTGAATCTGATTTATCTCCAAAATTCCCTGCTCATAAAATTTTTTAAGCTTTTCGTTCATAGTAATTCTCCTTATTTAACAAAAATTCTTGTTACAACACCGTCATAACCAAAATAAGCATTACCAACGCAGGTGTACTGCGGAATCTTATTGCCGTTTTCAAAAACGATTTCATTATAGAAAAGGCTATGGAAGTGGCCTGCAAATACGCCTTTTATAACATCGGCACCATTTTTCAACACTTCGTACATTTTCATATTTTCTTCCGATTGAGGTTTAGCCTTTGAAAATATAAGTACACCATCATAAAAGTTTCTATTACCACGATAAGCATTATAAAAATATGGTGTATCAGCATCGGCAGGGACACCTGTTGACAAAGGCTCGTGCTGGAACAAAAGAATGATTTTGTTTTCTTTTCTTGCTCTTTCAACGTCAGCCTGCAATTTTTCAGCCAAGCCTTCGTGATATTTTCCGGTTGAAATATCAAGACCAACGCAAATTACCTTATTTTTTACGTCTTTTGTGGCATAATGAATATCGTGTATCCAATGCTTTTGCAATATATCTAACCTTTCCTGGAAAGGCAGTTTATCCCTTAATCCTGTAAGTACGTGCTTTGAAAATTCGTGTCCGCCAATGGGAATAAGCACGTTGGGATCTCTGTCATAAATGTGCTTCTTCATCATTTCAATATTGCCCATTGATAAGAAATCAAGGGTGTCGCCTGCAAAAACGGTTTGGTCTGCATACTGAGCCACATCCATTGAACCGATAACGCAGTTAACCGAGCTTCCGTTAGCGTTATACGGACGGCACTTTTTCGTAAGCATAACTTCTTCGTCTTTTTCGTCCTCTTCATTGCAATAGTTTAAATGAACGTCATTCATCATATCTATTTCAACTTCTTCACCGCCAAGACCTGAATTAATCGTAAGCTCGAATATAACCTGCTTTGTATCTTTGAGCTTATAGTTTCTGTAAATTTCATTGGGAACCATCTGATTGATTTCAATTTTTTGTTGTGAATAAAACTGCTCTTTTGTCATTTTTTCATTCCTCCTATGGCATAATATTATAAGTTGTTTCAATATAAAAGTCAATACAGTAAAAGAAGAAAAACGGCATTTTTTGCCGTTTATCCTTGTTCTTCTTCTATTATGGGCGGTTTTATACCATTCCAAAGACTTATTAAACGTTCAGGAAGAATTTCACTATACTCCATTTTACTTTTCGTAAGCATAACACCTAAAAGTTTTGGCATATCTTCTTCAATGACAAAATAATATTTAATTTCAAAACGATATCCTTCAGGGTTTAACGCATATTTTTCATTAAAGTCATTACTACCGGTTTTCTTCAGTCCTCCGCTCGTATAACTGTAAACGTCACCGTATTTTGTACCTTTATTTATATATATCTGCGTTTTTTCTTTTTCATCAAGCTCTTCTATGGTAAAAGGGTCAAACTGAAATTTCACGTTATAGTTTTGTGCATCAAACAAAAATTCATTAAAGAAGTTTTCCGCATTAGCCGAATCCAATAAAAAACTACTGCATCTTTTTTCAAATGTCGAAAAACTTTCTTCAGTATATTTTGCGCTATCCTTTAAAATATACATCAGCTCTTTTTCTATCTGAAACATATCCTCTTGATGCTTTGTATAATTAACGGTTTCTTCTTCACCAAATGACTGATGGAAGACTTCGCCAAAATATAACTTTTCTTCCATATATCCTACGCGTTCAGGTGAAACTATATATTTAACGTAATTCTTTTCCTTTTCACTATGCTTATAAAATTCCTCTATCCAGCCTGCAATTTTATTTTCAGAATCAAAAATGATTTCAATATAAAACTGAAAAGGCATATCGTTTTCGATAATATAGTTGGGCACTTGTCTTGATTTTGTATAAAGCATTGGGTTAAACCTGACTTCCGTCGTTATGCCGTAATATTCTTTATTCTGAAAATCAATATACGTGGTTTTATATCCTAAAAAACGAAACTTCTTATCTCCTATAGCACTTAAACCGCAAGGCTTTATATCATTATAATGATACATACTTGCCGAATGTTTTTCAATAAATTCATCAGCAACATACTGTTTGCAATTTTCATTGAGAAGCGGATATCTGTTTTCGATATTTGCTTTCATACGGTTATAATTCTGAAGTTTGTTGGCTTCGTATAATACACATATCCAGTCACAAGCATTTTTATAAGCGCTTTCAGGGATATCACCTTGATATATAGCTGATATATCCTTATACTGATATTTCATCGGAAAGTATTCTTTGCACGTCAGTTTTTCATCATTGCGCAATTTAAAAATACTTTCATCATCATATTCAACAACGCCTTCAGGCAAGTCTTCGGGTGCGGCTGTAGTTATGGGACGTTCACTTACACTATAACTCATATAAAAATTCACAATACGAGTATCGCTTTCATCTATATTGTTTATTTCTTCGTTTGTTTTTACTTCATCGGGCATACAGCCTGTAAAAATTAACAAGCACACAAGTAATATTATAACTTTTTTCATATTTTCACCTCAATTACGATTATAATATTTTCTACGATGAAAATCAACGCGTTGTCCTTATTCTGTATTTTTAAGGTCTTTAAATGCAAAAAAGTTCTTGCATATTTTCAAAAATTTATTATAATGTTACCGAGGTGGTTTTAATGGATATAACAGATATTAAAAAAATGTTTGATGAAAACGAAAAGCCTTTAGATAATCTTGTTGAAGACGGCGGTTACTGTAAAATTTTCCGTACAATCGGTTGTGTTGGAGATAGTCTTTCTTCAGGCGAATTTGAATCTCTTGATGAAGAAGGAAAAAGAAACTGGCACGATATGTATGAGTATTCGTGGGGTCAGTATATTGCGCGTACCTGCGGAAGTAAGGTATATAATTTTTCCCGTGGCGGAATGAGTGCAAAATGGTATATGCGCACATTTGCTGACGAAAAAGATTTTTGGAATAAGGACAAAGCTTGTCAGGCATATATTTTTGCATTAGGTGTAAATGATTTATTCGGTCAAAAGCAACCTGTTGGTTCAGTAGACGACATAAAAGACGATTGGTTTGACAATAATCATACTTTCGCAGGATATTATGGTGCTATAATTCAGCGACTTAAAGAAATTCAGCCACACGCAAAATTCTTTCTGATGACTATGCCCTATTCAGAAAACGAAGAACAAAATAAAATTACAGATAAACATGCCGAGCTCTTGTACGATTTAACAAAAAAATTCAAAAATATGTACGTACTCGATATAAGAAAATACGGCCCCGTTTACGACAGTTATTTTAAAGAAAAATTCTTTATGTCGGGACACCTTAATCCTATGGGTTATATTTACACCGCGAAAATCGTTATGTCGTACATCGACTATATAATAAGACACGACATGGAAAATTTTAAGCAAGTTCCATTTATCGGCACTCCTTTTAAAAATGTTACAGTAAAAGCCGAAAAATAGCAAAAAAGTGCTTGCCAAATTTTCAAATAAGTTATATAATCTAACAAAATTAAATATTTCTGTGTGATGTTTGCAGGAAAAGCTTACGCGCCGAAGGAGTAACACTCTCAGGTTTCCTTAATGGATGAAGACTGCAAGCGGACGGAACTTTGGAGAAGCTCATTTAATTGAGTGCCGAAGGTGCAAAGCTTAAAAAGCTAATCTCTCAGGCAAAAGGACAAAGTCAACAAAATTATTTTTGTACACTTTTGCCGAGTCATTTTTTAATGTGCTCGGCTATTTTTATTTTAAAGGAGAGTTGTTATGTTAGAAGCGATTGAACAAATCAATGGCAAAATCAACGGTGTTGTATGGGGTATATTTGGTTTAGCACTGTTGATAGGTACAGGTATTATCGTTACCTGTTGTACAAAATTTTTCCAAGTATCCCATCTTGGTCATTGGTGGAAAAACACCATTGGTAACATGTTTTCAAAAGAGGTTATTCGCCATCGTAAAGAAAAAGGTACTATTTCACCTTTCCAGGCACTTTGTACCGCTTTGGCAGCTACCGTAGGTACAGGTAACATTGCAGGTGTTGCCGCAGCTATCTGTATTGGTGGTGCCGGTGCAGTTTTCTGGATGTGGATTGCCGCATTCTTTGGTATGATGACAAACTATGCCGAAAATACATTAGGTATATATTATCGCCGCAAAAACTCAAATAACGAATGGTCAGGCGGAGCAATGTACTATTTGCAAGACGGTCTTGGCGGCAAAAAGGGTTGCAAATGGATTGGTAAAGTTTTAGCCGTTCTTTTCTGCATTTTCACAATGCTTGCATCATTTGGTATCGGTAGTATGGGTCAGGTTAACAAAATTGTTGCCAACGTATCTGCCGCTTTCGATGTTACAGCACTTTCAAGCATTTCAGTTTTTGAAGGCGTTTCCCTTTACAGTATCATTTTGGGTGTACTTATTATGATACTTACCGCAGTTATTACTTTAGGCGGTGTTAAGCGTATTGCAAACGTTGCTGAAAAAATCGTTCCCTTTATGGTTGTTCTTTACGTTGTAGGCAGCCTTATCATTATTGGTATTCATTACGATGCTATCTTACCTGCATTCAAGGCAATTTTCGTTAACGCATTTAAGCCTGAAGCTTTCGTTGGCGGTGGTATCGGTGGTGTTATTATCGCTATGACAAACGGCTTTAAGCGCGGTGTTTTCTCAAACGAAGCAGGTCTTGGTTCCTCTGTTATGGTACACTCAAACTCAAGTGTTAAAGAGCCTGTTAAGCAGGGTATGTGGGGTATCTTTGAGGTTTTTGCAGATACAATGATCGTTTGCACAATGACAGCCCTCGTTGTTCTTACTTCAGGCGGTCTTAACGGCGGTGTTTTCAATGCAACAACCGGTGAAGTTGCAGAAGGTCTTTCTGATGCAACGCTTGTTGGCGGCGCATTTAACGAAGTATTCGGCTGGGGTAATATTGGTCAGCGCTTCGTTGCCGTTGCAATGTTCCTTTTCGCATTTACAACAGTACTTGGTTGGTCA
>JAZROC010000406.1:0-1717 GCA_045648525.1 Clostridia bacterium | reverse complement strand
CGGTGAAAGGTTATAAAATTGGTATCGTGATAACTGTGTGAGCCGTTTTGTGCAGTACGGCAAAGCCAGATGATATCGTCACCGTCAAACTCAAAATCAACGTACTGAAAACCGACTTTCTTTGAATCCTCGTGGCGCTTGTCGATAAGGTCGCAAACCACTTCCCACTTTTTAAGGTCGCGTGACACCATAAGCGAAAGAAAATTTCTCGCATAAATGTTTTCAGGGTCGGTAATTCTTGAGCAGATAGTATAGTAAAACCCTGTTTTTTCGTCTTTTTTAATCATAAATTTAGAAAGGTTTGCAGGAAACTCCATTGCATACGAATACTTAATGGGGTTTTCGTATTGCTCTGTATCCACCTTATAAACGAGGGCAAGACCGTATTTAGGCTCGCATTTTTCAGTCTGATAACGCATAACGTTCAAAACTTCGTTTTTGGGCGAAACAACAAGAGTGCCTTCAATATTACCGCAGGAATTGCCTTGCGCAACGCCTTCCCAAGTAGGATCGTATTTTACGGGATGCGGAATTACCCAATTTTCGTAATCAAGAAGATCTTTATCACAATCGCAGGAAATTACCGTAGGCGCGTGATAACTTCTTCCCCAAGAACCCCATTCAATAGTAATATAAATTCTGTTGTTGTAAAAAAGCACGTTCTGAGGATTTTTGTGAACTCCGCATTCGCCGTGCTTGCCGTTTGAGCCTCGCATAATAACCGTAGGCGAAGTAAAGGTCTTTCCTCCGTCAACTGATTTTCCTATTAAAAGGTCACCGTATTCCGTTGAACAGGAAATCATATAAAGTTCATTTTTGTGAATGAACAGTTTGCCCCAGAAGCAAGGCATAAGCTCCGAAACGTAGTGCCAAGTTTTGCCACCGTCATCAGAACGGTAAATAAGGGTAAGGTTTTGCGGATAATCACCTTTAAAAAGATCCATTGATGCTAAAAGATAGCCGTCAGGGTGTTTTACAAGTGAAGGTGAGCACAAACATTTGCCTGAAAAAGCGTAGGCTTCATCATCGGGATGCAGATAGTTTACCGCAATTCCTTCGTGCTCTCCGCAACGGACAAGACGGACACGGCTCTTTTTGTCACCCGATTGAACAAAAACTTCGTATTCTGCGTTTTCTTCTAAATCCGAAATTGTGCAGTAAGTGTCCTTCGTTTTCAAAATCTCTCTGAAAACGTTTTCATCGCATTTTTTTAGAAAAACTGAATATTCTTCACCGTTTTTTAACCACTCTAAAGAAAAATCGGTTTTGTTGGGCGAAATACGGCAGATATAAATATCGCCTACGTCATAAAAATACGGCTTGTAGGGAGCATAACTCCAAGGAATACTATTCATTTATAATTTTCCACGCCTCTTTTGTTAATGAATTCATTTGTTTAACGCAATCCTTAACGTAGCCCGTTAATTCTTCGGATTTTCTGTTTCTTGCAACGTTTTCCGTCTTAATACCCTCTAAACACATATGATATTTTGCGGTTAAGGGGTAGGGCAAGCCTTGCTCGGTAAATCCGATTGTGCCGATAAGTGACTGAAGCTTATCTGCTTTTTCGCTTTCGTAATTTTGCGTGAGCCAAGTGTATAATTCCGGGTGGAAGTTGGACATTATTCCGCAGTAACCGCCGCCGCCTGCGCGCATTGATTCAAGAAGCGTCTGGCAGTTTGCGTTTAAAAGCATAAAGTGGGTGTCCTTTAAAATT
>JAZROC010000405.1:0-3717 GCA_045648525.1 Clostridia bacterium | reverse complement strand
TTTTTTTGCAAAAATTTAGGGCTGCCTCACTTAATTAGTGAGACAGCCCCTTTATTATTTTAAAAAAATATAATTTAAAATTGAACTAACAAAAATAATAGCAAGACTTACAGCCGCAATCATGCCGTTTTCAAGAAGCATACCAAGCATAATACCAAGAACGGCTAAAATATTTACAATTTTAGACGCATAGTACCACGCAGACGTATTATATTTCTTTTTAGTTTTAAACAACTTTTTTAATCTTTCTTTTCTTTGAAGTTCTTCAATTTCTTCAAGAGACATTTCTTCGTCTTCAGTTTCATCAACTATAATAACGTTTTTATCAGCCATCAATTTTCTCCAAAACAGAATTAATAATATTACATATTTTTTTATGAGTTTCTTCACATGTACCTTCAACGTTTACTTTAATAATTCTATCTGAATATTTTTCCGCCGCACATTCAAGGCCTTCACGTACACGTTTAAAGAATTGGTCTCCGGCCATTTCCATTCTATCTTTCGTATCATTGCCACCTTTACGTTTAAAAGCAAGTTCGGGAGATAACTGAAGTAATAAAGTAACGTCGGGATATCTGTTATTAATCGCAAACTTATTAAAAACATCAACGCACTCTTCGCCAAGCTGGCGACCAAATCCTTGATAAGCGAAAGTTGAATCAATAAAACGGTCAAGTATAACTATTTTTCCTTGGTTAAGTGCAGGCTCAATAACCTCTTGCATATGTTGGGCACGTGCCGCTTCATATAAAAACAATTCACACATTGGTGAAATTTCACTATTTTCAGCACTTAATAGAATTTTTCTGATTTTTTCGCCAACTCTACAGCCACCGGGCTCACGTGAAACAACAACTTCCCTGCCCTTTTCTTTAAGATAATCAGTCAATAAACGAATTTGTGTGCTCTTGCCACAACCGTCAGTTCCTTCAAAGGAAATTAAAATACCTTTTTCCATTTTATCCTCACAAAATTTCAAATATACTATTATTGTACTTCTTTTTTTAATTTTTTGCAAGAGAATAATAAATCAGTTGCAAAAAATATATTTTTTGTGTAAAATATAAGCATGTATCTGTAGCTCAGTGGATAGAGCACCAGACTCCGACTCTGGGTGTCGCAGGTTCAACTCCTGTCAGGTACACCACAAGACACTTTATGTGTCTTTTTTTATTTTAAAATTTAAAAAACTTTGCAATCTTTTTTGCAATTTTAAAAATCGGACCTTCAAATTCCTTCTGCACTGCTTTTAAATTTTCGCGAATTTGAATATTTTGGGGACAATGTTTTTCGCACTTTCCACAACCTATACAATTTGATGCACTTGTTGTATTTGCGCGTAATGAAGTGCACATAAAATAATCAACAAGCCCCCAAAATTTTCCTTCAGAAAATCTTCTGTTATACGCCGAAAAACAACCCGGAATATCTACGTTTTTAGGACAAGGCATACAATAGGCACAACCTGTACACCCTACTTTCATTTTTGAATTCATTTCTTTGACGACACTTTTAAGTATCAAATTATCATTTTCATCAAGTTCACCAACGAAAGATTCCGATGCATTTTTAACATTGTCAGCAACCATTTCTTCTGTATTCATTCCCGATAAAACAACGCTGACTTCAGGTTGATTCCATAACCATTTAAACGCCCATTGGGCAGGAGTATAATTTTTGCTGTATTCCTTAAAAATCTTTTTTACTTTATCAGGCAAATTTTTTACAAGTTTACCGCCACGAAGTGGCTCCATGATCATAACAGGTAAACCTTTTGAATTTGCATATTTTAAACCTCTTTTTCCTGCCTGAGAATTTTCATCCATATAATTGTATTGAATCATACAAAAATCCCAATTATACGCGTCTATCAGCTTTATAAATGCTTCTGTACCACCGTGATAGGAGAAACCTATTTGTTTTATCTGCCCTTTTGTCCTTTTTTCTTCAAGCCATTCGATAATACCAATATCAACAAGTCGAGCCCACGCATCTATATCAGCGAGCATATGCATAAGGTAATAATCAACATAATCAGTCCGAAGCCTTTTCAATTCTTCATTGAAAAGTTTATCAAGTGCATCCCTGTTTTTTATCAAATAATGCGGAAGTTTTGTAGCAATATTAACGTTTTTTCTGATATTATTTTTTTCAAAAATCTCACCAAGTGCCGCTTCACTTCCAGGATAAATGTATGCAGTATCGAAATAATTAACTCCACAGTTATATGCTTGCATTACTTGTTTTTCAGCTTTTTCAATGTCAATTTTTCCCATTTTATGTTGGAAACGCATACACCCGAATCCAAGAATTGAAAGTTTATTTCCATATTTATCCAAACGATAATTCATATCAACATTCCTTAAAAAAAATCCGAACTAATTTGTTCGGATTTATAAATTATTTAAGTTCGTTTACAAGCTTTATAATATCATCAACAACAGTTTCTGTTGATACACTTGTCTTAACGCTCTTATCTCTTGTAGAAATTTCAACACAATTAGCCTTAAGATTTCTGGGACTTACGATTGCACGAACAGGAACACCAATAAGGTCTGCATCTGAGAACATTACACCCGCACTAACCTGACGATCATCATAAATTACTTCAATTCCTTTTTTCTGAAGTTCATCATAGAGCTTATCAGCAAAAGCTTTTACTTCAGGATCATCAGCACGCATTGCGCACAAATGAACTTGCCAAGGTGCAACAGACATAGGCCATATCGGACCATAATCGTCATGATGTGCTTCACAAATTGCAGCAGCAAGTCTGCCAACACCAATGCCGTAGCAACCCATAATAGGATATTTTAAATTTCCTTCATTGTCAAGGTATGTCATATTCATTGAAGTTGTATATTTAGTACCAAGCTGGAAAATATTACCAACTTCAATACCACGTGAAACGGTAATAGCTTTTTTGCCACATTTGGGACAAATTCCGCCTTCCTGAATTTTGGCAAAATCATGATATTCAACATTCTTAACGTCGCGTGCCATATCAAGCCCTGTATAGTGATATTCTTTCTTATTCGCACCGCAAACAAGATTATTTCTGTCTTTTAGTGATGCATCATATAAAACAATAGCATCTTCAGTTATTCCTACAGGTCCGCAATATCCTGCGCAAATACCACATTCATCAGTTATAACAGCCGGATGAATATCAAAACCAAGGAAATTGGTAAGCTTTGTTTCGTTTGCTTCCAGATCGCCACGAATGAACAATACAACATATTTATCATCTGAATTTCTCTGATATACAACGGCTTTACAAGAATTTATTGCACTTGAATTTAAAAACTCGCACACATCTTCAATAGTTTCTTTGTTAGGCGTGTGAACTTCTGTAAGTGCTTCTGAAGGTTGTTTATCAAATGCATCAATAATATTATCTGCAGCCTCCATATTTGCCCTGTAATCACATTCTTTACAAATAGCAATAGAATCCTCGCCAATTGGTGTAAGAAGCATAAATTCATGAGAAATACTTCCACCCATCATACCGGAGTCAGACTTAACAGCAATAACCTCAGGCACACCTGCGCGAGCATATATACGTTCATATGCCTTATAGCACTCATCATAATATCGCTCAAGATCTTCCTGACTTGTATGGAATGAATAAGCGTCTTTCATCGTAAATTCGCGCACACGGATAAGACCTGCCCTCGGACGTGCTTCATCACGGAATTTTGTCTGAATCTGATA
>JAZROC010000404.1:0-7270 GCA_045648525.1 Clostridia bacterium | reverse complement strand
CGTTATATAATTTTTCTGCTTGTAAATGATTTACCTGTAAAAACGCCAAAGGACCTAACTTGAATTTTATATCACAAAGATTATCAAAAATAAAACCTTCGCCATATAGAATTTCACATTCTTTGCCAAGAATTATATTGCCTTTTTCACAATTAAAATTTTGTATTACAGTTGTTATGTCTTTATTACTTAAAATAAGGCCGTTAATAAACGCTTCAGGCAATTTTTTCCTTGAGTTTGTAACAAGTATAACCATTAAGCCTGCGTTGCTTGAACGAGCTATTACATGCCTCAAAATGCCTTTGTGAGAAATTTCATCGTAAATAGAAATATTATGTTTCTCGCAGAGCATTTTTATATCCGAAATAATGCTGTTGCATTTTTCTTCCTGCAACATACACGAATCAATGGAAACAACACGATGGCTTCTCGGGGAAAAGAAACCGATAACGATATTTCCATCTTTATCTCTGGCAATAGGGAACTGCGCTTTATTTCTGTAATTCCATAATTTATTCGCGCCTACGATATTTTTAATCTTAATATTTTTTTCTGAAAGTTTTTGTATATTTTTGATTGTAGAATTACATTTAAGGTTTAATTGTTCAGCATATTCCAGATGCTGAAAATCGCATCCACCGCATTTGTAAAAATGAGGACAAGCAGGCTCAATTCTGCATGAAGAGGGAGTTAAAACGTTGATAAGTTTGCCAACCGCATAAGTTTTAGAAAGTTTTATTATAAGTACTTCTACCGTTTCGTCAGGCAATGCGTAGGGGACAAATACAACCTGACCTTCATAACGACCAACACCGGCACCTTCGCTGTTTAAATCTGTAATTTTTAATGTAATTATATCGTTCTTTTTCATACTTTTTTCTCCAAATTTTATAAATATATTATAACTTAAAGATAATAATCGGTCAACATAAACAATTCTGTAATTTGATTATGTAAAAAAATTGTAAATATAACATAATCTGCTTGAAAAAATTCAAAAAAAAATATAAAATATTAGTTAGATATTTTACATTAAGGAAGGTTATTATGTCGTATATTTTTAAACGAATAGCTATATTTTTAATTCTTGTTTCTTTACTTATTCAGTGCGGTTGCACTAATAATAATTTTGAAGTTGTTGCGCCACCTGTAAACGATTTTCCTTTGCCCGAAGAATATAAAGAAGTTGAAGTAATTCAGGGCGAATTTATTGTTGAAAAGAATTTCAGAGGCAACAAAAAAGGCGATAAATTAATTGTAACAAGTGATGCACAGACAATAAAAGGCTTCTCTATAGGAGAAAAAGGCTTGGTTACGTATGTTTACAGAGGTACTACATATGAATTTGAAGCTGAATTAATTTCTTGTCCTCAAGAGGGAAGTGGAGACTTTATTGCTCAGATATCAGGAGATTTAAAAGAAATTCCTGAAGATTTTCCCGGAAAATTTGCGATTGTAGTTTTTCGCGCTGACGATGCATTATTGATATCAAAAAATGCTGTTTTTCCCATTAGCGAAAATAGCGGTATTGTTTTACAACTTGATACAAACGGAACTTTAGTAGAAAAAACTATCGTTATAGGTCAAGTAAACGAAACTTATTATCAGGTGCTTGATGGAATTAACGTAGGTGAAAAGGTGGTGTTGCGCTGATGATTACTCTTGCAATAAAGAAAATGATAAATAACAAGCTTTTAATTTCGTCGTTATTTATCGGCATACTTGTTGCTGTGCTTATATCGTGCACAATACCTGTATATTCACAAGGTATTTCTCATCGTATGCTCGTTACACAACTCGAAAATTATCAAAATGAATATAATATCAGTCCCGGTGCAAACATAATATCCTGTTCACTTACCGCTTTCAGACAAAAAGGCGATAGCGATATTGTTGATAAAAATGATAGTTCAGCAAACGTGAATAACTTTAAATATTGTTCCGATTATCTTGAAAATACTTTGTATCCTGAACTTAATATGCCTGCGTTAGTGAAAAGCATTACTTTATCTACCACAACTTTAAAAGCGGCAGATGTAAGGGATATAAAACAAACAACTATTAGCGATGCTGTTTTGAAGGCAACTGACAGTTATGAAAATTCTATTGAAATTATCAGTGGAAGAATGCCCGAAAACACCTATGACAATGAATGTGTTGAAGTTATTATAAGCAGAGCAACTCAGGCAAAAACAAAATACACCCTTAATTCTGTCATTAAAATCGGATATACTACTGAAAGTATTTCTAATGAATACGGAAAATATTTACTGAAAGCAAAAATCGTTGGTATTTTTGATTATATCGAAAATCCTTACAGCAAAATAATTGACAAAGATCAGGGCAAAGAGTTTTATTGCAATTATCAGCTCTTTTTTGATGAACTTTTTGTAAAACAAAACGCAGTATCGACTGCAACTTGGTATTTTGCAGGTGATTATACAAAATTTGACCTTAATAAAACCGATAGAACAATCAGTGCCCTTGAAAAATTAAATAATAACCTTAAAATATGGGGGATTTCAGGTGATGCATCAACAAAAGTTCCTCCCATTGAACAATATTTAACATACTATGATAACGTTAAATCAGTTAACGTTTTGCTTGTATTATTTTATTCACCGGTGTTATTGCTTGTTGTATTTTTCATTTTTATGATTTCTAAATTTGTTGTTGAGAATGATAAAAATGAGATTTCAATGTTGAACTCAAGAGGAGCTTCAAAAAAACAAATTATCTTATTATATTTATTACAGGGTGGTACGGTTGCGCTTATAAGTGTAATAATTTCGCCATTACTTGCGGTTATATTGTGCAATCTTTTAGGCGCATCATCAGGATTTTTGGAATTTGGACAAAAAGCACCTTTAAAAATTGAATTATCGTGGTCAGCTATTTCTTTTTCAATAATTGCGGCAATACTTGCAGTTGCCACAATGCTCGTGCCAGTATATAAAACTGCAGGAGTTGAAATCGTACAGCAAAAACGCAAAAAAAAGAGCCCAATTTGGATAACTGTCGCATTAGCCATTGTTACTCTTTTATCTGCTATTGTTGCAGGTTATGCCTATTACGTATTGGTATACCAACAGGACGGATTATTTACTGAAGCTGGAAGAATTCAGCCTCTTGCATACATATTCCTTATAAGTTTCTTTCTTGCTATAGCACTGCTATTTATTCTTGTATATCCTTTCGTTTTAAGAATTATAGTAAAAGCACGTCAGACGAAATGGGAACCAGAAAAGTTTTCTGCATTTTCAAGAATTTCAAGACTCGAAAACAAAGAAAAATTTATTGTGATATTCCTTACTTTAACTATTGCATTTGGTATTTTCTCATCAATTTCAGCAAGAACGTTAAATAGAAATATTGATAGTAGCACTGATTATCAATATCCTTGCGATATAATTGCTGACGTAAAATATTATGCGCTTAATAACGGCATTAACAGAAGATATCTATTTGACAACGTTGAAGGTATTGAAGCAACAAAAATTATAAAAGGAAATAATCCTCGAATTAATACACGATTAGGTAAAAATATAACCGACAACGTTGAGCTTATGGGTATTAATCCTGACGAATTTGGTAATATAATCACTTGGGACGACAATAATTTACCTAAACCGATGGAATATTATCTTTATGAATTAAAAAATGACATCAACACTTGTATAATTTCTAAAAATGTAGCAACTATTCTTGGTGTTCAGAAAAACGATTATATTTATGTGAAGGTTGATGAAAATCTTCGTGGTGGTGACGTTGTTTCTGCGAGAATTATTGATGTCGTTGATGCGTGGCCCACATATTATCCTTCGGTTACTGAAAAGAATGGTTTCAGACAAGATAGTTATTTGGTTGTTTTAAACAATGAAGCGATAGATAAAGTTGCACATAATCAGGAATATAAAGTTTGGATGAATACGGATTTATCTGTTCCCGAATTAAAATCACTAACTATTAAGTTGGGCGCAAAAGCCGACAGTTATTATGATAGAGTAAGTTCTAGACTTGAAAATATAGTTAACGGCAAAAGAGAACAGTATTTAAGCCAGATAAATTCTGTAAGACAAGCAACAAACGGTTCGCTTACTCTCGGCTTTATTTCCGTCGTTTTTGTTTGTGCCGTTGGTTTTATGATTTACTGGATGATTTCAATTAAAAGCAGAATGCTTCAAATTGGTACAATGCGTGCATTAGGTATGTCCTTTAATGAAGTGTACCGAATGGTTATATGGGAAGAAATTCTTATTTGCGGTGCTGCGATCGTCGTCGGAATCATATCAGGTATTGCCTCCGGATTTATGTTTTCTCCGTTACTTCAATCAGCATTTACTGAAATGGGGCAGATGCCACCATATGTTGTAACAATGAATTTTATTGATATTCTGAAATTATTAGTATTAATAGGCTTACTTATATTTTCATCATTTATTGCTGCTAATTATATGATTAAAAGTATAAGAGCTACAACGGCAATTAAGCTTGGGGAGGAATAATTATGGCAGAAATAATTAAAGCAATAAATATATGCCGTGATTTTCCGTCAGGCAATTCAAAAATAAGGGTTTTAAAGAGCATTAACGCCTCTTTTGAAGAAAACGTGCTTACTGTATTGAAGGGACGTTCAGGAAGCGGCAAAACAACCTTTATGAACATTTTAGGGTTGCTCGACAAACCTACAAGCGGAAAAATATTGATTAACGGTCACGACGTAACCGATTTAACCGAGGATCAAACCGATGAAATAAGAAAAAATTATATTTCATTCGTTTTTCAGTCTGTGGCGCTTATTGGTTCAATGTCAGCATATGAAAACATTGAATTTATGCTTAGGATTGCAGGACTTCCTCTTGACAAGGACAGAATAATGCATTGTCTTGAGCTTGTAGGTTTAAAAAACAGAGCAAATCATATGCCATATCAATTATCAGGCGGTGAACAACAACGTGTTGCTATCGCTCGCGCTATTGTACATAAACCACGTATTATCTTCGCCGATGAGCCTACCGCTCAGCTTGATAGTGAAACTTCAAGACTTATTATGGAAATGTTTCATAGCATAATTAATGATGAAGGTACAACCGTTATAATGACTACACACGACGCCAATATGATGGAGCTTGCCGACAGAGTTTATACCCTTGATGACGGAAGAATAACCGGAATCGAGATTAATGATGTGGAGGTATAACGTATGGCTATTGTATCTTGCGAAAATTTAGTTAGAATTTATAAAACAAATGAAACTGAAGTTCTTGCACTTCAGGGGCTCGATATTTCTATTGATGAAGGTGAACTTGTTGCCATAATTGGTGCAAGCGGAAGCGGAAAAAGTACATTTTTAAATATATTAGGCGGACTTGACAGACCAAGCGCAGGCAATATAACCGTTGCAGGTATGGACCTTTCAAAACTCTCTAATAAAGAAATGCTTTTGTATAAGAGGAACATAGTTTCTTTTATATGGCAGAATAGTGTAAGAAATTTATTGCCTTATTTGACTGCCATTGAAAATATTGTTCTTCCTATGGAATTACTTGGTAAAAAGGCAGATTATAAAAAGGCAAGAAAACTTTTAAAATTAGTGGGCATAGGGGATAAAGCTGATTCAAAACTCTTCACATTGTCTGGCGGCGAACAACAGCGAGTAGCTATTGCTATGGCTCTTTCAAATGAACCCAAAATACTTTTAGCTGACGAGCCTACCGGTGCTGTAGATAACAAAACTGCCAATATGATTCTTGATTTGTTTAGATTGATAAACAAGGAATTAGGTATAACAATAATTATCGTTACACACGATATGAAGCTTTCTGCAAAGGTTGATAGAGTAATTAAAATTCGTGACGGAAGAACAAGTACTGAATATATTAAACTTGATAAGGATACATCAGACCTTGTTTTTGAGCACACTGGCGAAGAAGCTACACACAAAGAATTTGTTGTTGTTGACCGTGTGGGAAGACTTCAAATTCCTACCGAAATGCTTGAAAAAGCAAAAATAGAACCAATGAGTCGTGTCAGACTTGAATTTGATGAGAACAATCATATTGTTCTTATTCCATTTGAATAAAAAAAGCGAGAGCATAAAACTCTCGCTTAAATTTTTTTGGTTTTAGTTATACTCCTGAATATGCAGCAAAGCCACCGTCAACAGGAACTACTACACCGGTAACAAAGCCTGAAGCTTCGTTTGAAACAAGCCATAAAAGTGTGCCTGTAAGGTCATCCATTTCACCAAAACGATCCATAGGTGTGCCACGAAGAATTTTTTCTGTTCTTGCTGTGGGTTTACCGTCTTTAAAAAGAAGATCTCTGTTCTGATTTGTTACAAAGAAACCGGGGGCAATAGCATTTACACGAATGTTACAAGGTGCAAAATGAACTGCAAGCCATTGTGTAAGGTTTGAAACAGCTGCTTTTGCGGCTGAATATGCGGGAATCTTTGTAAGCGGACGGAATGCATTCATTGATGAAACGTTAAGAATAACACCGCCTGTTGTAACCATTTCTTTTGTGAATACCTGAGTTGTAAGAACTGCCGCAACAACGTTAAGGTCAAAAACGAATCTGATGCCGTCGGGATCAAGATCAAAGAAAGTTTTTAAATCTTTATTGTCAAGCATATCAGGTGTCATTGTTTCGTTATCAGTTGTACCACGAGGGTTATTTCCGCCTGCACCATTAATAAGAATATCGCATTTGCCTAATTTTTCAAGAACAACAGCGTGTGCTGCTTCAAGACTGTCTGTTTTAAGACAGTTGGCTTCAACAGCAATAGCAATGCCGCCATCTTTTGTGATTTCATCAACTACAAGCTGTGCTGCCGTAGTGTTAATGTCAAGAAGTGCAACTTTTGCACCGCATGCCGCAAGAGCCTTTGCAAAACCTGAACAAAGAACACCGCCAGCACCGGTAACAACTGCAACTTTATCCTTTAAATCAATTTGAAAAGGTAATTTCATTTTTTATCTCCTTTCACAATAGCTTCCCAAAGACCATTAAGGTATGAAGCACCCAATGCTCTGTCAAACAAACCATAACCGGGTCTGCCGTCTTCACCCCAAATGTTTCTTCCGTGGTCAGGACGAGTATAACCATCAAAACCATTATCATAAAGGGCTTTCATTATGCCATACATATCAAGTGAACCGCAAGCAGTGGGGTGGGGGCTTTCATTAAAGCGTGCATCGCCTGTAAAATGAATATTTCTTGCGTGAAGGAAATGAACTCTGCCCATTTTAGCATACTTTGCAGCAAG
>JAZROC010000403.1:0-7050 GCA_045648525.1 Clostridia bacterium | reverse complement strand
GATAAGCCCGTTACCTGCGGTGAACTTAAAGCCGCAGGTGCAATGTGCGCACTTTTAAAGGATGCTATCAAGCCTAACTTGGTGCAGACTCTTGAAGGCACACCTGCATTCGTGCACGGTGGACCCTTTGCAAATATTGCTCACGGTTGTAACTCCGTTATGGCAACGAAACTTGCACTTAAAATGGGTGATTATACCATTACCGAAGCAGGCTTCGGTGCAGATTTAGGCGCTGAAAAATTCCTTGATATCAAGTGCCGTATGGCAGGACTTACACCTGATGCAGTAGTTGTTGTTGCAACTGTACGTGCTCTTAAAATGCACGGTGGCAGAGCAAAAACAGAACTTAATTTTGAAGATATTGAAGCTCTTGAAAAGGGCATACCCAACCTTCTTCGTCACGTTTCAAATATTAAGAACGTGTACAAGTTACCTTGCGTTGTTGCGGTTAACCGTTTCCCCACAGATACTGATAATGAAATTGATTTTATTATCAAAAAGTGTAAGGAATTAGGCGTTAACACAGTTCTTTCTACCGTTTGGGCAGAAGGAGGCAAGGGTGGCGAAGCTTTGGCTAAAGAAGTTGTTCGTCTTTGTGAAGAAGAAAAAGGCAATTTCACCTTCTCTTATGAGCTTGACTCAACAATCGAGGAAAAAATTGAAGCAATCGTTAAAAAGGTTTATGGCGGTAACGGCATAACCGTTATGCCCAACGCCAAAAAGCAAATTGCTCAGCTTACTGAACTTGGCTTTGATAAACTTCCCGTTTGTATCGCAAAAACACAGTACAGCTTCTCTGATGACCCCACCAAACTTGGTGCACCTGAAAACTTTACCGTTACCATTAAAAACGTTAAAGTTTCTGCAGGCGCAGGCTTCATTGTAGTACTTACCGGTGATATTTTAACAATGCCCGGTCTTCCTAAATCACCTGCGGCAGAACGTATCGACGTTGATGCTTCAGGCAAAATTATAGGATTGTTCTAAATAAAAAACTTCACTTATATATTTAAGTGAAGTTTTTAAATTTTCCAAGGAGATAAGAGATAAAATGGAAAATAAATATATCATTGAACTGGCAAAACAATACCCCGACCGCAATAGTGTGCTTAATGAAATTATAAATCTTAATGCAATACTTAATCTTCCCAAAGGGACAGAACATTTTATGAGTGATCTTCACGGGGAGTATGAAGCATATCAGCATATACGCAAAAATGCTTCAGGTGTTATAAGGAAAAAAATAGACCAGCTTTTTTCAAAAACTGTAACGGAAAAAGACAGGGCAGAGCTTGCAACACTTATATATTATCCTGAAGAAAAGCTTGATGAGATAGGGGATATAACTGATGATTGGTACAACGTTACCTTAGGCAGACTTTTAGATATATGCAGGATAGTAAGCAGCAAATACACTCGGTCAAAGGTGCGAAAGCATCTTAAAAAAACTGCAAGCGGCTTTGATTATATTATTGATGAGCTTTTAAATAACGATTATGACGTACTCAATAAGGAACGTTATTACGAAAATATTGTAAAAACAATAATAGACGTAGGCGCGGCACAGAAGTTCATAGTTGCTGTATGTTCAGCAATAAAAAGTCTTGTCATAGACCATTTGCATATAGTTGGCGATATTTTTGACCGCGGTCCCCGTGCAGATATTATTATGGAAGAGCTTATGAAAGAAAACTCACTTGATATTGAGTGGGGAAACCACGATATGCTTTGGATGGGCGCTGCGGCAGGTTCAAGAACGTGCATTGCAACAGTTTTAAATAATTCTATCACTTATAAAAATCTTGATGTTGTTGAAATGGGCTATGGCATTTCATTAAGACCTTTGGCTCTATTTGCTGAAGAAGTTTATAAAAATTCCGATGTTTCGGGATATATGCCCAAAGGAACATCTGATGGCGACATTTTTTATAGTGATGACGATGTTCTGATTGCGCGTATGCATAAAGCAATAAGTATTATTCAGTTTAAACTTGAAGGGCAGACTATACTGAGAAATCCTGATTTTAATATGGCGGACAGACTTCTTCTTGATAAGATTGACAGGAAGAATGGCACAGTTACAATAGGCGACAAAATCTTTAAACTTAAGGACACGGATTTTCCTACGGTGGATATTTTGGAGCCATACAAATTGACTGCTGAAGAACAAGACGTTATGACGTATATAAAAAATGCTTTTATGCGGTCTGAAAAACTTCAGCGCCACGTTCGTTTTTTATTTGAAAAAGGTGAAATGTACACTGTTTTTAACGGAAATCTGTTGTTTCACGGATGCATTCCGTTAAATGATGACGGAACTTTTATGGCGCTTAATGCAGGGGCGAATAATTCAGGCAAAAGCTTGCTTGATTATTTTGATAAAAAAGTACGGCAAGGCTATTTTTCCAGCGAAGGCACAAAGGAAAAGCAGAATGGTAAGGACATTATGTGGTTTTTGTGGTGCGGCAAAGATTCACCTTTATGCGGCAGAAAGAAAATGGCAACCTTTGAACGTTTGCTTATTGATGATAAAGATGCTTGGGTTGAACCTAAAAACGCTTATTATAGTTATTATGAAAGCGAAGAAACGGTATCCGATATTTTTAATGAATTCGGACTAAATAAAGATACTGCGCATATAATAAACGGTCACATTCCGGTACGTTATAATTTAGGCGAAGCACCATTGAAAGCAGCAGGAAGAGTAATAGTTATTGACGGCGGTTTCTGCAAAGCCTACAGAAGTACAACGGGCATTGCAGGATACACGCTTATATATAATGCACAAGGTATGCGCATATCTGCACATGAGCCATTTTGCGGGGTTAATGATGCTATTAAAAACAATACTGATATAATTTCAGACACGGTAATTTTTGAATATGCAAACGAGAGTATTTTTGTTAAAGATACTGATACAGGCAAGAAAATATCAGAAAGAATAGAGGATTTAACGCTACTTTTAAGGGCATACGAAACAGGAAAAATTAAAGAAAAAAACACTTGAATTTAAGTTGCGTATAGTGTATAATACCTTTTAATTAGTGGAGGTGCTTATGGCAAAAATAAACCGAGGCTATATGCTTAAACTTTCTGAAATGGACGATGAAGATGCTTTCGATCCGTGGGAACTTTCTCCTGAAGAATTATTCACGTTGGATACTGATGCGCATCAGAAGTTCGTTGACGAATATAAAGCTTATTATGATGATATAAAAACAAGCAGTAAATTACACAAGGAGGACTGGTAAAATGTATAAAAAGACAAGGTTTCCTGGCTTTAAAACAAAGGCTCTTACTTTAAGTTATGACGATGCAGTTGAACAGGATATTCGCTTAATCGAAATAATGAAAAAGAACGGTATAAAGGGTACTTTTAACCTTAATTCAGGTCTTTTTGCCGCCGAAGGTACCGTTTATCCCGAAGGTCAGGTTCACAGAAGAATGACCAAAAAGCAGGCGTATGACTTATATCTTTCAAACGATATGGAAGTTGCCGTTCACGCATATACGCATCCCCGTCTTGAAGCAATGTCGCCTGTTGAAATTACAGCGGAAGTTTTAAAAGATAGAGAGGATATTGAAGCACAGACAGGCAAAATTACCCGTGGTATGGCATATCCCTTCGGCACAACAAGCCAGACTGTTGTTGATTGTCTTAAAGCCTGCGGCATCTTATATGCACGCACAGTTGCTTCATCAATGAATTTCTATATACCTGAAGATTGGCTTCGCCTTCCTGCGACCTGCCACCACAGAAATCCCGATTTAATGAAGCTTGCTCAACAGTTCGTTGATTATACTGTAACTACGGAACCCGGTCTTTTTTATCTTTGGGGTCATAGTTATGAGTTTGAAACTAACAATAACTGGCACGTTATTGAAGAATTTTGCGAGTTTATGGGCAACCGTGAGGATATCTGGTACGCAACCAATATCGAGATTTTTGAGTATCTTGAGGCATTTAAGCAATTAAGAACTTCAGCCGATGGCAAAATGGTTTATAATCCAACAAATACTGAACTGTTTTTTGAGGTTAAGGGCAAGAACTTCAGCATTTTGCCGGGCGAAAATTTGCAAATTGAAATTTAAGTATGAAGTGTCGAAAATTTGTTGATTTTCGACACTTTTTTTTATTTTTTATTTAGGTTTGTACATTGACAAAGGACATATTTTGTGATATCATATAGACTAAGTACTGGTACGTAATTTTATTAGTAATTTATGTAAATAAAAGCGAGGAGAATTTTATGAATATTCCTTTTTCACCACCTGATATTTCGGAACTTGAAGTTAATGAAGTGGCTGAAGTTTTACGTTCAGGCTGGATAACTACAGGTCCTAAAACTAAAAAGCTTGAGCAGTTAATTAAAGAATACACTTGTGCCGACGGTGCAGTTTGCCTTAACTCACAAACTGCCTGTGCCGAAATGGCTTTAAGGATTATGGGCATTGGTGAAGGTGATGAGGTTATCACAAGCGCATATACATATACGGCATCGGCATCGGTAATTTGTCACGTTGGTGCTAAACTTGTGTTAATTGATACGCAAAAAGACAGTTTAGAGATGGACTATGACCAACTCGAAAAAGCAATTAATGAGAATACAAAAGCAATTATTCCCGTTGATATTGCAGGTATCCCTTGCGATTATGACCGCATTTTCAAAATCGTTGAAGGCAAGAAGAACATTTTTAAGCCAAATTCTGATTTACAAAAGGCTCTTGGTCGCGTTGCTGTTATGGCAGATACTGCCCACGCTTTCGGTGCAAAATGGCAAGGCAAAATGTTAGGTAGCGTTGCAGATTTTTCGTCTTTCTCATTCCACGCTGTTAAAAATCTTACAACGGCAGAGGGCGGAGCTTTAACCTGGCGCACTATTGATGGCATTGATAACGCTGATATTTATAAAAGGCTTCAGCTTTTCTCCCTTCACGGTCAGTCAAAGGACGCTCTTGCAAAAACACAATTAGGTGCTTGGGAGTATGACATCATCGGCACTTGGTATAAGTGCAATATGACCGATGTTATGGCAGGTATGGGCCTTGCACAGCTTCAACGTTATCCCGATATGCTTGTCCGCAGAAAAGAAATTATCGAAAAATTCGATAATGCTTTCAGACCTTTAGGTGTAAAAACTCTTAACCATTATACCGAAAACCACACTTCATCAGGACATCTTTATCTGACCCGTATCCCCGGAATAACGGCGGAACAACGCAATGAAATAATTATCAAAATGGCAGAAGAGGGAATTTCTTGTAACGTTCACTATAAACCCCTCCCAATGCATACGGCATATAAAAATTTAGGCTTCGATATCAAAAACTTCCCCAACGCCTACGATAATTTCGCCAACGAAATTTCACTGCCCTTGCACACCTGCCTTACCGATGAACAAGTGGATTATATTATTGAGAAGTACAGTGAAATTTTAAAAGCGTATATCTAAAGCGAGGAGAAAACAGTGTATTCGATAAAAACGGTTAAACTTTGGAATATTTCCGAGTTGCTGAAAGTTGTAGATATCCTTTACAAATGTGGTAAAGATATGGCTGCAAAATATGATCTTCATCATTGGGATAATTCTCGCATTAAAAATTTGGTCATTGTTGTGCTGTGTGCGTTAAAAAATAATATTTATCTTGTTCTTAATAATGAAAAAGCAGTTGCAACTTTTCAAACGCGCAAGGTAAATCAAGCATATCTGTTTCAAAAACTTGCAACTTTACCTGATTTCTCAGGTTCGGGCATAGGCAGTTTCTGTCTTAATGAAATTGAAAAAATGGGCAAAAATGAAAACTGCAATGAAATAATATGTGAGGTTTATGATAAAAGTGATCACGCAAAGGCATTTTATGAACATAAAGGTTATTTTGCGTATGGCGCAACTGAAACTTTAAAGTATAAAGAGCTTAAATTAAAAAAAGAACTTTGAGGAATAAAATGAAAAAAATACTAATTATCGGTGCAGGTTTTTTGCAGGATTTTGTTATTCAAAAAGCAAAAGCAATGGGATATGAAACTCTGGCGGTTGATGCCAATCCCGATGCAGTAGGATTTCAACATGCAGATAAACATAAGGTTGTAAACATTGTAGATGAAAAAGCCTGCCTCGAATATGCAAAAGAAGAAAAAATCGACGGTGTCTTGACTGCTGCAACAGATTATGGTGTTCTTACTGCAGCATACATAGCGCAGGAAATGAACCTGCCCGGTTTAAAATATGAAGTTGCCAAGTTAATTAAAAACAAATATAAAGTTCGCAAATGTCTTTATGAAAATCGCGTTGATGATACTGAACAAGCCTATGAAGTTAACGAGGATACAAATCTTAACGAGCTTGCTGAAAAAATACAGTTTCCTGTAATGGTAAAGCCCTGTGATGGGTCAGGAAGCAGGGGCGCAAGTCGAGTTGACTCAAAAGAACAATTTTTTGAAGCTTGCGAAAACGCAATGAACGCTTCAATTACTCATCGTGCAGAAGTGGAAACTTTCATTGTGGGCAAAGAATACGGCGCGGAAAGTCTTGTTGTCAACGGTGAAGTTCACGTTTTAGGCATTATGCGTAAATGGATGACTCAGCCACCTTATTATGCTGAATTAGGACACGCAATTCCTACTGACTTATCTGCAGACGTTGAGGAAAAAGCCAAAAAATGCGTAGAAAATGCACTTAAAGCCATGGGCGTTAACTTTGGTTCTGTAAATATGGATATGCTTATTACTGCTGAAGGCAAAGTTCATATTATTGACGTTGGCGCGCGAATGGGCGGTAATATGATTGGACCTTGTGTTATTCCATATGGTACAGGTGTTGATTACGTAGCAAATATGATACGCAATGCTGTAGGAGATAAGGTTGATTTAAATCCGACAGAACACGGTGCCGTTGCTACAAGGCTAATTGCCTTTGATAAATATGGTGTAATAAAACAACTTCCTGACTTTGGAATGATTGAAAAAGAATATGGCATTGAAATTTATCACCATCTTGAAGTCGGTCAGGAGATTAATGAATATCACACAAATCTTGATGGTTGTGGGTA
>JAZROC010000402.1:0-3601 GCA_045648525.1 Clostridia bacterium | reverse complement strand
TAAAACGGTAACAGACAGAAACGGTTCGCTTGACAGAATGCTTGTTGCAACATACACAAATGCCGCCGCTGCATCAATGAAAGAAAAATTAAATCAAAAATTTGATGATGCTCTTTTGGAAAATCCCGAAAATCAGTTGATTTTAAGACAAAAGCAACTGCTTGAACGCGCAGACATTTCAACAATTCACGCTTTTTGTATAAAAACTTTGCGCAAATATTATTTTCGTACACCTCTGCCCCCTGATTTCAGAATATTTGAACAAGCGCAAAAAGAAATGCTTTCGCTTGCCGCAATAAACGAAACTCTCGAGGAAGCGGCAAAGTTATATAATGACGGGCTTTTTCCCGAATACAAAGACGTACTTATACAATTTTCAGGTTCAAAAAGCGATGCACCTTTGGAAGACGTAATTATTGATCTTGAATATGCCATTGAATCATTACCTCATCCTGAAAAATTTAAAGAGCATGATTTAAATATATATAATGATAAAAGCGGTGCTTTTTATACAGATTTTATTTGCAATCACGTAAATGATTTATTAAAATCAGGTATTGCCCACGCTGAAAAAGTTATGGAAATATTTTCAGGTTCTCCATTGGAAAGTGATGCGATAAAGCTTATGTCGGCTTATATTGATTTTTTCACAAAAGCATTAGACGCCAATGATATTTTTGAAAAAAACAATGAAATTTCCATGCGTTTACCATCTGTAAAAGTTAAGGCATCACCTTTAAAAGAATTTTTGACCAATAATACTGTTTTATTAAAAAATATCCGCGCAACAGTTAAAGATTTAACTGCAGAAATCGAAACAGACGACCTTTCCCCTCTTTTGCCTGCAATAAAAGGGTTATTTATCTTGCATGAAAAATATGTAAAACGTCTTGAAGAATTTATGCTTAATGAGGGCGGCACAGATTTTACCGGTGTTTTACGCTATATGACGCAATTGCTTGAAGAAAACGATGATATAAAAGAAGATATTAGAAAAAATATCGACCATATATACATTGATGAATATCAGGATACAAATGCGTTTCAAGAATACATTATTTCGTCATTATCAAAGGGCAATAATATGTTCTTTGTTGGCGATATAAAGCAAAGCATATACGGCTTTCAACACGCACGTCCGCAACTTTTCAAAGGTAAGATGGAAACTTATTCTTCAGGCAACGACGGCGACAAAATTACATTAATGAACAATTTCCGTTCATATCCCGAAATTCTTTACGGCGTAAACTTTATATTTAAAAAGCTTATGCAAAATACGGATATAACTGAAATATCATATGATAGTGATGCATACCTTTATCCTTCACCTGAACCAACTTCCGCCCAGTATGACGATTGCCTATATAAAGATAGTGAAAGACAATGCGCCAACGAACTAATAATTACCGAAGGTGACAAAGATGCCGAAGCATATGCAATAGCATTAAAAATCAAAGAGTTAATGAACACCTCCATTTTAAAAGATGGCAAATTAAGACCCGTACGTTACGGTGACATTGCAATTCTGGGACGAAGCACTCGCATTGGTGACAGATTTACTTCCATCTTTAGCCAAATGGGAATTCCTTACTCTCAACAAGAAAAGGAAAAACCGGATAATTCCGACACAACTGCAACAGTCATATCGCTTTTAAGACTTTTAATTTTAAGAAGAAGCGACATTGACCTTGTAACAGTGTTATTATCCTCAATGGGTGGATTCACACCGTCAGAATTAGGTAAAATCAGAGCAGAACATTCTGACGGAACACTGTACGATGCGTTAAAACAATATGATAAAAACGAAAAATTAAAAGAAAAAATAAGAAACTTCTTTGATTTATTAGATAACCTTGAATTAATTGAAAAATCAATGAGTTTGTCCGATTTTATTGAATATCTTACAAATGAAACCGGCTATATTTATCACACTGCTTTTTTACCAAAAAATTCAAAAGAGCAGGAAGCTTTAAAGAATCTTATATCAAGTGCACACTCATACAGCGAATTTTCAGACAAAGGTATTTTGGGATTTTTAGATTACTATCAAAACATCTCTGAACCGCAAAGCAGTGGGTTTACTCTTGACGAAAATGATAACAACGTGCATTTTATGACAATTCATCGCTCAAAAGGTCTTGAATTCCCCATCGTTATCGTTGCAGGATGTTCAGAAGCAACATGGGCTCCGTCAAACTCATACTCATTTGACGAAAACCTTGGCTTTGCTTTTAAATACAAAACAACCGATGAATTTTCAGTCCGTCAGGAGCACGTGTCCATAGCTTCAAAAGCCATTAAAATTGCGCAAAAGAAATTGGATATAGCCGAAGATTTACGAGTTTTTTATGTTGCTCTTACACGTGCAAAAAATAAACTGATTGTTTCGGTTAACGGCACAAAAAAGTTTATTTCAGAGCATACAATTCCCTTATCGGAAGGCGTTATACGCAACTATAAAACTTACGCTGATTATATTTTGCCTTTATTGCTTTTTCATAAAAACGGTGAAAATTTAAGAGATTACGTTGCAGAAGAATTTTTTGATTTTACAAAATTTATTTATGACGAAAGTGATTGGAAAATAGAAGTTAATACCAACCTTGAAATACCGGAAGAAACTGAAGTTTTGCCAGAAATTACTGATTTTAACGAAGCAGAATTTTTGAAAATTATTGATAAAAATTTTTCTTGGGAATACCCATATAATTCAGCAACGTTACAACGTACAAAACACTCCCCCAGCAAAAAAGATATACGCACAAAAATTCCATTAAGAAAGCCTATGTTTTCTGATAAAGAGTACAAAGGCGCACAAAAAGGTACAGTGGTTCACTTTTTTATGGAGCATGTTTCATTTACTTCTTCTGACTCCACAAAAAAGCAGGCTGATGATATGTTATCTTCAGGAATTCTTTCGCAAGAGGAATACAACGCATTGCCAATAGAGCAGATTGAACAGTTTATGACATCGCCTTTTAAAGCGCGTATGGAAAAATCAGACCTTATTTGCCGTGAACGTTCTTTCTGTCATATTATCCCATTTAGTGAAACAGGTGACGAAACGCTTATTCAAGGTATAATTGACTGCTATTTCTTTGAGGGCGACGATATAATTTTATTGGATTATAAAACTGACTTCATTAACGGAAATCTTGATGAACGCATATCACATCACACACCGCAATTAAAAATGTATAAAGCGGCTCTTGAAGAATTATATCCGGGCAAAAAAGTTTACCCGTACATACATTTCTTCCACGTAAACAAAACTGTTGAAATTATATAAAAAAAATTAGCAACTTCACAAAAATGAAGTTGCTTTTTTTTAAATTATTAACTGTAAATATTTCTTTAATTTAAGTTGTTCTTCCTCATTTGTTCCCGCCATCGCAGTTGATGAAAGCATCATATTATAAAGAAGTTCAAAGTTTTCATTATTTTTTTCAACGCCCATATCGTTAAGAGTCGTTACCATTCCTCTTTCCTTCATTTTGGCTTTGAAATTTATTGCATCTTCTTCGGTGCCGTTATATGCAGCCTGAACAATAAGACCAACAGCAACAACTTCTCCGTGAAGATATCTGCTTATTTTTTCAGG
>JAZROC010000401.1:0-1625 GCA_045648525.1 Clostridia bacterium | reverse complement strand
TAAGAAAGGTTGATGTTCTTATTTGCATCAGCCATTGCCTGAGTGAAACCAACGTTATCCTTTCTCCAGATGGGATAACCTGCACCGAGAGTTTCAGTAATTTCAAACTTAACTCCTACGGGGTCTGCCTGTACCTTCTTTTCAATCTTTACATCATCAATGAAATAATTAAAGAACTGATCGTCTTTAAACGCAAGATTTGAACCGTCAAGGCGGAAAACAAGGTCATAAGTCTTATATGAATTTGTGTGCATTGACTCATAAAGTGCTTTAAGAGTATCAAGCCAAGCCTTGTTAACTGTAAAGTTAAGTTCAAACTCCTGCCACGTATCAGTAAGGCTTACCTTACTATAAGTCTTGTATGAGTTTTCACTAACATCTTTATGAATTGCCTTTATGATATCAGCCTTATCCATATGGTTGGTAGAGTTAAGCACGAAATTAAAGTCGCCGCCCTTGCCTGCTTCTGCTTTAGCGCGGAAGGTTAACTTATATTCGCCTGCGCCGCCACCAACGTAGCCGTATTCAGCATCATTAATAATAGCTGCGCCAATATTAAAGGCAATGCTGTTATACTTGCCTGTGGGTGTAAACTGTGCAACCTTGTTGTTTGCGTTATCAGGGTCAGCAACAATAGTAGTTGTACCGCCGTGAATAGCACCCCAACCGGTGTTACCGTTTTCTGCATCACCGTTTACAACTGTTTTAGTTGCAACTGCGGGCACAGTTGAAACACTTGAAATGCTGAAGAATGCAGGGCTTCCGCCTGAAACAAGGCCATGTGCAACGTCATCAGCATCGCAAAGAACGTAAATTGATTCGCCTGCGTTAAGATAGCCGGTGCTTATAACGTCAACACGAATATAAACCTTATCAAGAGTGGTAACAACCTTTGATGTTTCATCAACGGTCTTGCCATCCTGACTCGTTTTTTTGTAATAAGTTACGTTTCCATCTGCATCGGCGTAAACGTCAACACCGAAAGCCAGTGCTGAATTTGCAGGGATTTTAATTTTCTTAGTCGCACTAAGGCCTACTGTGCCATTCATATTACTAAGAGTAGCCCAATCATCCTGAAGTTCGACATTAACGTAAACTTCGTGATTATTTGGGTTTACTATAGTGTATTTCTTTGAGATTACACCATCGTTTAAATCATTAGCCGTAAAGCCTGCTTTTACACGGGTATAATGTGTTGAACCCGAAAGGTCCTTATTAGCAGTAAGTTTTACAGCTACATTTGCGTTCCCGCTGTTTGCAGTAATGTTAACCATACTTACGCATGAGATAACCATAGCAAGTGCAAGAACTAAACATAAAAGTTTTTTCATAGTGCTTCTTTCCTTTCTAAAAATCTGCTCAACGGGGCATTTATACACAGTACTATAATATCATACTTGGCAACCCTTTGTCAAACTTTTTTAACAATTTTTTAAAGAAATTTTATCGGAAAATTTCCAAAAAAATGCCAAATTCAACCATATATGAAAAAACTTGCCGTTTTACAAAAAAAGACCGATGAAAAATTTTTCATCGGTCAGCTTGCTGTCTGTCAGCAAGCTGTCAGAATTCAACAAACTCTTACAAGGCAAGGCGTGGAGCTTTGAAAACGAATGAGCTTACAT
>JAZROC010000400.1:0-1746 GCA_045648525.1 Clostridia bacterium | reverse complement strand
ATTGCTGTTACAATATTTGTAGCACTATTAGTTCCATCTGCTGCTCCCCTTGTTGGTTGCTTAATGCTTGGTAACCTTTGGAAAGAGTCTGGCGTTGCTGATAGACTTTGCAAAACTGCACAAAATGAACTTATGAATATTGTTACAATATTCCTTGGTATTTCAGTTGGTGCAACTGCAGTGGCTTCTAATTTCTTGACTGTTCGTACACTTTCAATCATTGCTTTAGGCGTTGTTGCTTTTGGTGTTGCTTCTGCTTGTGGCGTGCTATTTGCTAAGTTTATGAACTTGTTCTCAAAGAACAAAATTAATCCACTTATTGGCTCGGCCGGTGTTTCCGCAGTTCCTATGGCTGCAAGAGTTTCGCAAATGGTGGGACAAAAAGAAAACCCCTCAAACTTCTTGCTCATGCACGCTATGGGCCCGAACGTTGCAGGTGTAATTGGTTCGGCAATTGCGGCAGGCGCATTGATCGCTATATTCGGATAAGGAGTATACTATGGAAAATAAAAAGTTATTAATTACCGATACTATTCTTCCTGACGCTCACCAATCACAAGCGGCTACAAGAATGAGAATCGAAGATATGATTCCTGCACTTGAAAGACTTGATCAAATCGGTTACTGGTCTTTAGAGTGTTGGGGTGGCGCTACTTTTGACGTTTGTATGCGTTTTCTTAATGAAGACCCATGGGAAAGACTTCGCACACTTAAAAAGTATATGCCTAACACAAAACTTCAAATGCTTTTCCGTGGTCAAAACATTTTAGGTTATAAACACTATGCTGATGATGTTGTTGATTCATTCGTTGGAAAATCAATTGAAAACGGTATTGAAGTTATCCGTATTTTTGACGCTCTTAACGATACCCGTAACCTTGAGCAAGCTATTAAAAGCTGTAAAAAATACGGCGGTATTTGTGAACCTGCTTTGAGTTATACTGAAAGCCCTGTTCACAACGAAGAATACTTTGTAAAACTTGCTAAAGAACTTGAACAAATGGGCGCCGATGTTATTTGTATTAAAGATATGGCTAACTTGCTACTCCCCTTTGATGCATATTCGTTGGTTAAAAAGTTAAAAGAAAATGTTAAAGTTCCGATTCATTTGCATACACACAACACTACCGGTACTGGTGATATGGTTTATTTAATGGCTGCACAAGCAGGTGTTGATATTGTTGATACTGCTTTATCACCTTTAGCAAACGGTACTGCACAACCTTCTACTGAAGCATTAGTTGCTACACTTCAAGGTACTCAGCGTGATACAGGTCTTGACCTTGAAAAATTAAGTGATGTTGCAGCACACTTCCGTAAAGTTGCTGATAAAATGAAGGCTGACGGAATACTTGACCCCAAAGTTCTTAATGTTGATACAAAAACTCTTTTATATCAAGTTCCCGGTGGTATGCTTTCAAATCTCTTATCACAGTTAAAGCAAGCTAATGCTGAAGACAAGTATTATGATGCTTTGGCAGAAGTTCCGCGTGTTCGTAAGGACTTTGGTTACCCACCACTCGTAACACCTACAAGCCAGATTGTTGGTACTCAAGCAGTGCTTAACGTACTTTCCGGCGAACGTTACAAGATGGTTCCAAAAGAATCAAAAGGTCTTCTTCGCGGTGAATACGGTCGACTTCCTGCAGAGGTTAATGAAGAAGTTCGTAAAAAGGCTATTGGTGATGAAGAAGTTATTACTTGTCGTCCTGCTGATTTAATTGAACCTGAACTTGAAAAATATAA
>JAZROC010000399.1:0-2347 GCA_045648525.1 Clostridia bacterium | reverse complement strand
TGAGGTTTTATATCGCTTATGAGCCACAGTTTCAGGAATTTTTTGTGCTCTGCCTAATAGAATACGGTGTCCATAGTCAACCCACACGCCTCTGCCGTTAATCCGGCATCAGCGCGGTTCATTCCGTCGATTATATTTTTTACGTCAAGGGGAGTCTTTTTGCCTTTGCCAACTTCAATTAAAGTGCCGGCAATAATGCGAACCATATTGTATAAAAAGCCGTTGCCCTCAACGGTGATTTCGATTAGTTCGTCGGTTTTTAAAATGTCAAGTCGGGAAACGGTGCGAACTGTAGTTTTGACACTGCTTCCTTGGGCGCAGAAAGCCTTAAAATCGTGAGTTCCCTTAATATATTCCGATGCCTCGCGCATTTTGTCAAGGTCAAGTTTTTCGGGAACGTGCATAGTAAATCTTCCTAAAAGAGCCGAAGAATGAGGGGAATTGAAGATGCGGTAAACGTATCTTTTGCCCTTTGCGGAAAAACGGCAATGGAAATCGTCGTCAGCCTGCCAGCTTTTTTTAATGCGGATATCGCGCGGAAGCCGCGAGTTCAAAATAAAAGCAAATTTTTCGGCAGGAATATTTGTTTCGATGTCAAAATGACCGCATTGACCTTTGGCGTGAACTCCCGAATCGGTTCTGCCTGCGCCAAAAACGGCAATTCTGCCCTTGCCCATAGGCAAAAGAGCTTCCTCAATTTTCTGTTGAACAGTAACGTCGTTTTTTTGAATCTGCCAGCCTGCGTAGGCGGTGCCGTCATACTCAACAATAAATGCAACGCGCATATTTTACCCCGCTAAAAAAGTATTTTTAAGAAAAATAACGTCTGCAAGAACAAGCAAAAACAGCACGAATACCCAGAAAAATGCCCAGAAATCGCACTTTTTCATCTTAAGAACTTTAAGACGGGTTCTGCCCTCGCCACCGTGATAGCAACGTGCTTCCATAGCCGAAGCAAGTTCAATGGCGCGATGGAATGCGCTTGCCAGCAAGGGAATTAAAAGCGCAACGATTGCCTTTGCCCGTTTAAACAAACTACCCTCATCAAAAACTGCACCGCGGGCGGCTTGTGCCTTCATAATTTTGTCGGTTTCTTCTGTTAAAATAGGTATGAACCTTAATGCTATGGACATCATCATTGCAATTTCGTGGGCAGGAAAACCGATTTTCTTAAGCGGTGACATAAGCCGTTCAAGTCCGTCAGTCAGTTCTATGGGCGAAGTGGTAAAGGTCATAACAGATGCGCCCATAATCAAAAGCATCAAGCGAATTGCCATAAAAAGAGCCCTGTTAATACCGCCCCAAGTAAGTGAAATTATGCCGAAAGAGAAAATTTCCTTGCCTTCTTTAAAGAAAAACATATTAAGCAAAAAGGTAAATGCAATAATAAAACTTACGGCTTTAAGGCTTGAAAGCATCTTTTTAAATGGAATTTTACCAAGAAAATCCGCAAGAAAAATAAATAATGCACATATGAACAAGCCTGCATAAGTCTTGGAAATAAAGGTTAAAACGATAACAAATATAGTTGCAAGTATCTTTGTGCGCGGGTCCAAAGAATGAACGATGCTTTTTACGGGATAATACTGCCCTAAAGTAATTTCCTTCATTTTTTCACCCCCGAAAGATATTCAACAAACTTTTCCGTCTTTGCGGTAAAAGGAATATTTTTGCCCTTGCGGTTAAGTTCAAAAACAAGACGCGAAATTGTTGGCAGTTCAAGTCCAAGCGAAAGAATTTTTTCTTCATCGCAAAAAACTTGGTCAGGAGTGCCGTCAAGAGCCTTCTGCCCCTTATGCATAACGATAACGCGGTCAGAAATTTCGGCAATGTCGTCCATATTATGCGAAATCATAATAATCGTTGCGTTATATGCCTTGTGATAATCCTTTATAACCGAAAGAATTTCCGCCTTGCCCAAAGGGTCAAGACCTGCAATAGGCTCATCTAAAACAAGCACTTTGGGGCGCATTGACAACACACCTGCAATGGCGGCGCGCCTTTTTTGACCGCCCGAAAGTTCAAAGGGCGAAAAATCCTTGACGCTTTCAGGAAGTTTTACAAGAGCCATACTTTCCTTAACGCGCTCAGCGATTTCCTCATCAGAAAAACCCATATTTTTTGGTCCGAAAGCGATATCCGCAAAAACGGTTTCGGCAAAAAGCTGATATTCAGGGTACTGAAAAACAAGTCCTACTTTTTTTCTTATATCAGTTTTCTTTGTACTTTTGTCTGTTATGTCAAGTCCGTCCACAACTACTGTTCCGGAGCTTGGGAAGTCGGAGGCCAAGCGGTCTTAGGAAGACAAATTGGAGTAGCAACTCCTTGGCTCACAGAACGACATGGC
>JAZROC010000398.1:0-3415 GCA_045648525.1 Clostridia bacterium | reverse complement strand
AAATACTTGATAAAAGACAGGGGTATACGGACTTTTTACGAGATTTCTTTGGTGTTTTATTAAATTTTCTGTATCTCAATCCCCATAAAGAAAAAAGCAGATTTTCCACTTGTTAGAAAACCTGCTTTGTCTACACTCTGAAGAGAGAAGATTTGCTTCTCTCTTTTTGTTATTTTTGGACTTGTTTATGCATATGTTTGTTTTGTAAGGAGGGACAACTATGGAAAAGCTTCTTGATATTTTTCCTTGTGAATTAAAAAATGCATTAAGAAAATTGCCTGAAGATGAATTGCAGCGTTTGACGGAAATAAGATTGCGCGTTACATTTCCCGTTTATTTTTATTTGGGGAAAGAGGAGTTTTCAATAAATGAATTTGGTTTAACAAAGCGTGATGGTTACGTTTTTTCAGAAGAAGATGCAGCATTTATGTGGAGGAAGTTATGCAATGGTTCTCCTTATAGCACAATCAAAAAACAAAAAGAGGGTTTTATCACCATTGAGGGCAACCGCATAGGCTTTGTTGGCGAGTATAATTGCGTTGATGGGGCAATAAAACACATCGAAAAAATATCTTCCTTCTGCGTCAGGATTATGCACGAGAGCAAAGGGTGCGCAAATAAAATATACAAACATTTATATCAGAATAATGTGCTTTTAAATACACTTATTATTTCGCCACCAGGTTGTGGCAAAACAACTTTGTTAAGAGATATTACCCGTTTAATTTCTTTTGATGGGAATAACGTTGCCCTTATCGATGAACGCGATGAAATTGCGGCTTTAAATAACGGAATTCCTATGCTTGACATTGGTAAAAGATGTGACGTTTATTCAGGCATAAATAAAGAAACGGCGATAGAAAATGCAGTGCGCTCAATGAAACCTGATGTAATTATTTTGGACGAAATAGGCAATAATGAAAGTCATATTTTAAAAAAAGCAATTACAAAAGGCGTAAAAATTATTGCAACCGTTCATGGTGAAAGTTTTTTTGATATTGCAGAATATAAAAATATGTTTCATAAATTTATTTTTTTATCCGATACATTTGGCGTTGGCACTATCGAAGGTGTTTATGATATTAAGGAGAAAAAATGTTGCTGAGATTGTTTGGCGGAATATTAATTTCTGTAGGAAGCTGGGTTCTTGGAAAAAATATTGAGTTTAAGTATGATGAAAAAATAAAAATGATAGAATCCTATATTTTGTTTATGAATAAGTTTAAAAGTGCAGTTAAATTTTCGGGAATAAATATGTACACTTTTTTTGAAAAAAATAAAGATTCGTACACGGAAAAATTTCTTGATTTTTTATTAACGAATAAGAATCTTGTTGCTATAAATGAATTTACAACTACAAATACGGTTGAAAGAAAATGTATTAGCATTATATCTGAAAGTTTTGTTGTTGCCGAAAACTCAAGCGATATGGAATTAATATCAAACAGCTTTGAAAATGTAATATATAAACTAACACAATTTAAAAATGAATTTTTGGAGGAACATCGCGGTAAAATGAAAACTGCGCCTGCATTAGGACTTATTGCAGGAGTTTTTATTGCGGTATTAATTATATGAGCATAGATATTGTTTTTAAAATTGCGGCAATAGGTATACTTGTGACAGTTATAAATCAACTTTTATCAAAATGGGGCAGGGATGATATTGCAATGATAACAACAGTTGCAGGACTCATAATAACACTTATTATGGCCATTGAAATGGTAAGTGATTTCTTTTCAACAGTCAAGGACGTATTTGGCTTATAAAATGGAAAAACTCATATATATTGTTCTTTTTTCGATAAGTACAATTTTTATAATGTTATTAATAAAAAAATCAGCGCCGGAGTATAGTGTTATAGCATCAATATGCGTTTCGTGTATGATTATATTTTTAGTTGCTGGCGATATAAATGAAATTGTTAAAAGCATTATGAATTTAGCATCTGAAACCGATTCGACGGGGCAATGGGCAAATTCAGTAATGAAAGTTACGGTAATAAGCTTTATCGGACAATGGGGATGCAGTATTTGTCGTGATTCCGGAGAAAATTCGATTGCAGAAAAATTGGAAACAGCGGTAAAAATTATGATTCTTATTATTTGTTTACCATATATAAATATGCTTTTTACGGTGGCGAAAGAAATTAATTGAAAAAAATAGTTTTTATATTAATTATATTATTCAGTGTAACGGTTAATGCTTTTGCGATGCCGGATTATTCTTCGTTAAATGAGAGTGTTGACAATAATTATATAGAAGAGCCGGAAAAAATAATTGAAAAAATTCTTAACAATGAACTTGAATTTGATAGTGAAAATATTATACAAAAATTATTGTCGTTGGTTGGTATTTCAATAAAAAATGTTTTGCCGCTCGTTATTGATTTATTGGCTGTTACTATTATTTTATCTGTAACAGAAAAACTTAAATTTTTAAGCGGTAAATGTGAAAATGCAATGCTAATAGGCGGAAAGATAATTTTTTCGGTTATTCTTATAAAATGTTCAATGGGTTTTATAAGCGATACTAAAAAATCACTTGAAGATATTTCAAAATTTACCCAGACATTAATGCCAATAATGATGACGTTACTTGCTTCTGTTGGGGCTAAAGGCACTGTGTCAATGTTGGGACCATCCCACGTGTTACTGTCAACTGTTTTAATTAGCTTTTGCGTAAAAGTAATTCTACCAATTATACTTATTGGGTTTATAACTATTACGATAAACGGAATTTTATCAGATAATAAATTAAAAGGTTTTTCCGATTTTATGAAAAATTCTTCATCGTGGCTTATGGGTGGAGTTTTTGTTATCTTTTCTGCAATAATAGCATTGCAAGGAATAACGTCAGGTGTAACCGACGGAATATCAATAAGAAGTATAAAATATGCGATTAGCTCTTCTGTGCCTATTATCGGCGCCTCGATTTCTGATAATTTTTCTGCTGTATTGTTAAGCGCATTGTCAATAAAAAGTGCTTCAGGAATAATGGGAATTATTGTAATAATCAGTATTGTTGTTGCACCTATTATCAATATATGGGCATTTATTATTCTTTTAAATTTATTTTCGGCTTGCGTTCATCCCTTTGCAAGTGATTTTATAGGTAATCAAGTCAGGAACGTAACTGAATTTATGAAATTAACTGCAATAGTTTTACTTGGTGTAAGCGTTTTGTGGTTTATATATCTTGGCATTATGGTTTTTGCGGGAGGAAGTTTTATGTGATAAAAGAATATGTTTTATCAATAATTTCAATAAGCATATTGGGTTTGCTTCTTGATGTTCTTTTACCTGATGGCAATATACGAAAATACGGCAATTTTGCTATTTCAATTATTTTAAGTATTGTATTGATTACTCCCGTATCAAGCCTTTTTATAAAAGATTTTAATTTTGAATTTGAA
>JAZROC010000397.1:0-1716 GCA_045648525.1 Clostridia bacterium | reverse complement strand
ATGGAACTTAACTGATTATTAAGGTGCAAGCCCGTATCAATATTAAAATGGGCTCTGCCTAAATATTTAACGCCCTCTTTTTCGTTAAAGGAAAATACGATTGCGATATCGTTTTTTCCGCCCGAAATACCGTAGGCAGTTCTCGTTTTTTCGCAGTAACAGATATCTCGTATTTCCCCCGAAGTGTTGGGGCACGCGCCTAAATTAAAGGAGTTTTCGCCATTATAGATAAATAGCAAGCCGTCAAGAGTGCCCACAAGATATTTGTTATCAAATATTTTTGCGCTTGCCGTCACCTTTGCCCTGAAATTTCTGCCCAAAGCGCAGGGCACGTTTTTAATTTCTTTGATTTCTTCTTCAGTAAACTTTTCTATCTTTTCAATTTCGCCCTTTGAATTAAGGCGGAACTTTTCATTTTCGCCAAATTCTACGAAAAATCCCTTTTCAGTATATTTTACAAAGCGCACCGCTGAATTTTTGAAGCCGTACTTTTTCCACAAGGGATATGCTTTTATCTTTTTGCCCTTTATTTCCATTGGGTTTTCAGACATAAACTTACCGAATTTTTCGCTGTATTCAATAAAGTTTTCAGCGATTTTATGTTGTTTTAAAAATTCTTCCTTGCCGTAGGGATAGTATTTTTCGGGATTTTCAAGGTGCATATAGTTTAAAATATCGTGTGCATAGGGCATTTCATCCAAATCGCAATTCATTTGTTCGAGTTTTTTAACGTCAACTGCAAACATACCGGGCACGTCAAAGAAATGATTGCCGTTTGTAAGATAGATAATGCCGTTGTGATAGTGCATTTCCGCCATAACGTTAATTGAACGCTCTTTGCTTCCCACAAGACCCATATTTTTCGGCTTTTCGCCCTTTAAAATATCCCAACGGATAAGATAAGCGTTTGCCCAATCGTACTTTTCCGTAAAACAGGATAAGGTGTACCACAAAACTCCCTTATCATCAACGGTCAAGCCGTAATGCTGATTAGGCTCTGACAGTTCAAGGTCATCAGGTCTGCCGTCACCAACGCACTCCAGCTTGTTTTCCTTAACGTTATATCTGTAAATATTGTAGCCGAAAATGTATTTTAAATAGATATTGCCGTCTTTTCCATCTGCAATATAATCAAGCTGAACGTGCTTTTCTGTGGAATATGGCTCGTAATCTCTTTCAAAGAAAATGCCCAACTCCTCAATTTCCTGTTTTTTGGTATTTATACGGTAAAAATATCCGCTTCTGTTTGCAGAATATATGTTACCGTCAATCTGAGAATAATGAAGCCTGAACGAACCAAACTCCGTAACCTTGCCGTAATCGGTAAGTTTGCCCGTATCAATATCGTAGCGGTACAGATGCCCCAAAAAATAACCGGTGAAATAAAATGCGTTTCTTTTCGGGTCTAAAGTTCCGCCATAAATGCTTTCGTGGGCAACGGGAATACCTCTGTTTTCCAGCGTGTTGGTTTCGGGGTCGTAAATCAAGATATTTGAGCCCTGATATCCCTCAAAAACGTGATTGAAAAAAGGCTCGGGATACCAGTAGGGGTGCACACGTGACTGTGAAGTTGTGTGAGTGGTCATAATAATTCTGCCGTCATTCATTTCCGACATGGACGTGTGAATTTTGCTTGGCATAATGGCATCCTCGGCATAACATACCACCTTGTCAAGTTCAAAACAGCACTTTATTTCGTTAGTTTCGTAAACGTAC
>JAZROC010000396.1:0-3296 GCA_045648525.1 Clostridia bacterium | reverse complement strand
GTTTGTCTTGATACCTGCCACGTTTATGATGCAGGCTACGATATTGTAAACAATCTTGACGGAGTTTTGGAAGAGTTTGATAAAATTATCGGTCTTTCAAGACTTAAAGCAATTCATATAAATGATACTATGAACCCCTTTTCAAGCCATAAGGACAGACATCAGAAGATAGGCGAAGGTTTTATCGGCACAGATGCCTTTGAAAGAATAATCAACCATAAAGCGCTAAAAAATATTCCTTTTTTGCTTGAAACACCCAATGAACTTGACGGTTACCAAAAAGAAATTCAATTATTGCGCGGATTATACAAATAAAAATTGACATAAATTCAAGTATTATATATAATATAAGCATACTTTAAAATACTGAAATGGAGAAAAATCTATGATAAAATCAGATGAACTCAGAAGTAAATTTATTAACTTTTTTCACTCAAAGGGACATGCTGTAATTGAAGGCGCATCACTTATACCCGAAAATGATCCTAGCGTACTTTTTACAACTGCAGGTATGCATCCTTTAGTACCTTACCTTTTAGGTCAGCCTCATCCTCAGGGCACACGTCTTACCGACGTTCAAAAGTGTGTTCGTACAGGCGATATTGATGAAGTAGGCGATGCTTCACACCTTACTTTCTTTGAAATGTTAGGTAACTGGTCATTGGGTGATTATTTTAAAAAGGAAGCAATTTCTTGGTCATATGAATTTTTAACTTCAAAGGAATGGCTCGGCCTTGACCCCGATACTCTTTATTTCACCGTGTTTGCAGGTGATGAAGACAGCCCCAAAGATACTGAAGCAGCATCATATTGGATGGCAAACGGTGTAAAAGAAGATCACATTTTCTACCTTCCTAAAGAGAATAACTGGTGGTGGGCAGGCGCACAAGGTCCTTGCGGTCCCGATACCGAAATGTTTATTGATACGGGCAAGCCTAAGTGCTGTGATGAATGTTCACCTGCTTGCGATTGCGGTAAGTATCTTGAAATCTGGAATGACGTATTTATGCAGTATAACCGCAATGCAGACGGTACTCTTTCAACGCTCAGCAAAAAGAACGTTGATACAGGTATGGGTCTTGAACGTACAATCGGTGTGCTTCAGGGCGTAAAATCAGTTTATGAAACTGACCTTTTCACCGCTTCACTTGCTAAAATTGCAGAAATTTCAGGCAAGAAATATGGCGAAAGCGAAGAAATTACAAAGGCATTCCGCGTAATTGCCGACCATATTCGTACTGCAACCTTTATTTTAGGTGACCCTAAAGCAGTTACACCTTCAAACGTTGATCAGGGCTACGTTTTAAGAAGACTTATCCGTCGCGCTACCCGCTTTCCAAACTCACTTGATATGCCTTTCAATTCAATCGTTGAAATTTCAAAGGTATATATTGAGCAGTATAAGGCTGTTTATCCTGAACTTGACAAAAACAGCGAATTTATTATTGATCAGCTTAAGTTAGAAGAAGACCGCTTTACCCGTACACTTAAGCAAGGTCTTAAGGAGTTTGAAAAGGTTTCAAATCAGATGCAGAATGAAGGCAAAACCGTTGTTGACGGAATGACAACTTTCCACCTTTACGATACATTCGGCTTCCCACCTGAGCTTACGGGCGAAATGGCTAAGGAAAAGGGATATACCGTTGATATGGCAGGCTTTGAAGAATGCTTTAAGGAGCATCAGAAGAAATCTTCTCAGGGTTCCGAACAGCGCTTTAAGGGCGGTCTTGCCGAACAGACTGAAGAAACGGCAAGACTTCATACTGCAACACACCTTATGCATTCAGCACTTCGTAAGGTTCTTAACGATCCTGACGTTGCACAGAAGGGTAGTAATATCACTTCAGAGCGTCTTCGTTTTGACTTTACCTTCGGCAGAAAGGTGACAAGAGAAGAACTTGACGAAGTTGAAAAGCTTGTTAATGAAGCAATTCAGGCTGACGTTGAAATCATCTGCGAGCAGATGCCTCTTGAGGAAGCTAAAGCATCAGGTGCTATTGGCTTATTTGAAAGTAAATATGATACTGTTGTTAAGGTTTATACGATGGGTGAATATTCAAAGGAAATCTGTGGCGGTCCTCACGCAAGCCGTACAGGTCAACTTGGCAAATTCAAAATTAAAAAGGAAGAAAGCTCTTCAGCAGGCGTTCGTCGTATTAAGGCAGTATTAGAATAATTGTTTTAAGGGTCGATGAATTCTATCGACCCTTTTTCTAAAAAAGGAGTAAAAAATGAAAATAACTTACTTTGGTCATTCCTGCTTTTTATTTGAAGAAAACGGCTATAAAATAGTAATTGACCCGTTTAAAGACGTTGATGGATATAACGACGTTAAAACTTCAGCAGATATGGTTTTATGCAGTCATGACCATTTTGACCATAATGCAGTTTCAGGCGTAAAACGTAAGGTTTCAGGGGTAGAAAATCCCTTTGAAATTACTATGATGAAGACCTTTCACGATAAAGAAAAGGGCGCAAAGCGTGGCGGAAATATCGTTCATATAATTACCTGCAACGGTAAAAAATACGTTCATTTAGGCGATTTAGGTCATATTATCAACGATCAACAGCTTCCATATATCAAAAACTGCCATTGTCTTATGATACCCATTGGCGGTACGTACACGATTAACATTGAAGAAGCGTGGGAAGTGATTAAAAAGGTTCAGCCTGAAATAGTAATTCCAATGCACTATAAAAACGGAAAATACGGTTTTGAAGTTTTAGAAAACCTTTCCGACTTTTTAACAAAATCGGACAGAAAAATTGCGCTTGCCACAACGAGTGAGTTTTTCGAGCTTCCCGATGAAAATAATTTAATAGTTGTACCTTCAGTAAAAGAATAGGAGAATATATTATGTTTAAAAAAGCAGTGCCCGTATGGGCGAAAGAATATGTAAACGAAAAAAATATTTTGCTTGAGTTTTCCAAAAAAATTGACTTTTTGGGCGAAAATGCAAAAATCAGAATAGCCGCTGATGCTCTTTACCGTTTGTTTGTAAACGGTAAAATGGTTTCACACGGACCTCAGCGCGCAGGCAAAGGTTTTTGGCGAATGGATGAAATAAATCTTTCGCTTAATAAAGGCGAAAATAATATTGCAATTCAGGTTGAACGTTTCGGTGTTCATTCCTTTGAATATGTACGTCAGCCTTCATTTTTAATGGCTGAAATTGAAATGGACGGCGAAATTGTTGCGTCAACCGATGTTTCGGGAGGTTTTGAGGCAAGACGTATTTTGTCAAAAGAACAGAAAGTTGAAAGATATACTTATCAGAAGTCGGAGGCCAAGCGGT
>JAZROC010000395.1:0-2297 GCA_045648525.1 Clostridia bacterium | reverse complement strand
TTGATTTGCACGGACGTGGTGATGGTATTGTTGTGCGTGATAATTTTTTATATGCGGTATCAGGTCAACATGGAAGAAAAATAAAAAATTACAGCGATACGTCTGACCCTGAATTCGGTAATGGAAACGGAATTAGTGTGTTTGATATTTCGAAAAATTGCGAAGAAGTATTTTTTGATAATTTTGGTAAAGGCTATTCTATTAGCAATGATACGTGGAAGCCTATTCTTTGCGGAGATATTCTCGTTTGTTGTGATTCTGTTATAGGAGTTCATTTATATAATGCCAAAACTTTTGAAAAAATTGACGTAATTAAATTTCCTGAAATCAACGGCAGGGAAGATGCTGTCACAAGTGCGGTATCTTGTGAAAATTCGTTATATATTACAACTGCTTACGGAGGAATTTATAGATTTGATAAATTTAATTTTGAAAATATTTATAACTTTTCTTCGGAGAAAAAAATTCTTGTTGATAAAAAGGAATTTCAGCAACAAGGTAATTTAGTTTTGAAGAAAGTATATTGTGGTGATTTTGAAGTTTTATCAGTTTGTTCTTGCGGCAGATTTTATGTTATTGCTTGTGGCGCAGATGGAATGCATGTTGTTGATAAAGACTTTAATATCGTTTTTAAAACTCAACAAAAAGGCTTTTGTTGTGATGTGAAGGTTGTCGGAAATTTTATTATTGGAGCTTTTTCCGAAAGTGGAATATGTATATATGAAATTAAAGAAAATTCAATTAATTTTATTTCTTCATATGTCGATGATAAGTCAATACAGCAACTTTTATTAAGTAAAAGTCAAAAATATCTTGCTTGCTGTCTTGAAAGTACCGAAGTTATAATGCTGGATATTTCAGATATTTTTAACGTTAGAAAAATATATTCAAGAAAAGCAAAGTTTGGACCGTTATATGGTGAAAATTTTGCCTGCAATAATTTTTCTGATGGTACAATGTTGATGTTCTGGCACAGAGATGGCGTTATTTATTCAAATCCTGATAACTGCGACAAGGAATTTAAAGAAATTTTTTATGATAAAAAATCAGGCTTTATGTGTTTTGGACCGGAAACGGGATTTGATACTGACGGCAAAAATATGTTTTATAATATTGACGGTGGGTATGTGATCCTCCCTTTTCAAAGTACTAACGTTGATGATTTGCCAATATACAAAACCGATGAAAAAATAAAAGGTAAATTTATCATTTATGATAATAAAATAATTGCAATTGAAAGGGCAGAGGGGATAATTACTGTTACAGATATAACTGACATAAAAAAGCCAAAAAATATTGGAAAAACAAATACAACGGCATCCTGTTCAAAACCTGCTTATATTAATAACAGAGTTTTTATTCCTGCCTGGCACGACGGTTTGTTAGAACTTATTTTATAACGCAAAAAGTATTTGACAAAAGTGATTATATTTCATATAATTTATATGTCCTTTTAAGGAATTTGCGAGTTAAGCGAAATGCTCCGCCTCGGGATTCCTACCCGTGTAAAAATATAGGATATGCAGGTATGGCGGAATTGGCAGACGCGCACGGTTCAGGTCCGTGTGAAAGCAATTTCATGCAGGTTCAACTCCTGTTACCTGCACCAAACCCGAGAATTTTTTCTCGGGTTTTATATAAAAAACGTTGAAGAGAAAAAGTAAGTAATTATGTTTTTTTTAGAGAGAGAACGGTTGGTGAAAGTTCTTAAAACGTATTGCTGAACCCATCTTGGAGTTGTTTAGCTGAAACTTTTTAGTAAGCTTTATCGGGTTCTCCCGTAACAGAGAGTTTGAGTGCGGATTATATCCGAATTCAGGTGGTACCGCGGAATTTATTTCGCCCTGAGTTGTTATTCAACTCGGGGCTTTTTTATTATTGGAGGTTTTTATGAAATTAGATAAACTTGTTGGTGATCGTTTTAAAGACAGACCCTCTGAGTGTGCTGTTGACAGTCATGCATTAATGGTTCGCGGCGGTTATATCAAATACGTTGCAAACGGCATATTTTCTTCTTATATGCCCCTTAAGCGCGTTACCCGTAAAATTGAACAAATTATGCGTGAAGAAATGGATTCAATAGATGGTCAGGAGGTTCAATTTCCTGTAGTTATGCCTGCAAATATGTGGGAAGAATCAGGAAGATATAATAGCATTGGAAAAGAACTTATGCGTTTTTCTGACCGCAATAATAGCCCTCTTGTGCTTGGCATGACTCATGAAGAGGCGGCAGTACATCTTGTTCGCGAATATGGTCAGTCCTATGCAAAATATCCATTTATGATTTATCAGATTCA
>JAZROC010000394.1:0-3209 GCA_045648525.1 Clostridia bacterium | reverse complement strand
CCATATACGGTGTGCCGATTTTATATTCGGGGTCAAGTTTTTCGGTTTCTTCAAGAACTTTTCTTGCAGTTTCGTTATCAAGAACACCTGAAAGCACTCCCCATACTTGATTTGCCCACGATTTTTGGCCGTTAACGTCATCAAACTGCAATGTTTCCTTATTAAAAAGACTTTTCAGAACTTTTTCAGTTTCAATAATTTCATTTTCGATAAAAGTTGTTTCCTTATTAAGAAAATCAGCAAGAGCTTTTAACTGCTTTATTGCATATAAATAAATGGAAAAACGAGCAACGTTGGAATCAAGATTCGGACACCAATCAATAAAAAACATATTGTCAGCCGTTTTTGTTTCGTAGTGTAATAAAGGTTTTACGGAAAGCATCTGTTCATAGGCAACGGGATAGAGGTCTTCCAAAACCTTAAAATCATTGTCACCGTAAGTCATATAATCGTAAAGCGTTGAAATAAAGAAAAGAGCGTAATCTCCAAACCACCATTCATCAATATGCGGGGGTGAATTTTCAAAAATGCAAGGCGCAACGATTTTATCGTCAATTCTGTACTGAGCACAAAGATAAAGGCATTTTTTTATTAAATTATAATTTTTGAAAGTCATATAATCGGCAAGACATTGAAGTCTTAAATCACCAACCCAAAGCCTTCTGTCACGTTTAGGTCCGTCCTCAAAAACAGTTTGCTCGCACTCCATTAACGTTTTTACGGCAACTCGGTCGATATCCTTTAAAATGCCCTCAATTTTAAGTTCTTCCACCCTATCTGAATCAGCTGACGTTACACTATCAACGTATAAATCACTTATTTTAACAGAATTATCTATATCGTCGATACGTTGAATTTTTAGATATCTAAACGCATAACGTCTTTCAAGAGTCTTTTCGTTGGGCAAAAATACCATAGAGCTTTCTTCCTGCTGAATCCAGCTTTTTGACAGTTTTCCATCATACTTTTCAGGCTCGATAAGCTCTCGTACAGTTTCACCAAAAGTAAATTGCAGTTTAAGTGGCGCATCCTGAATTCTGTCAATATGCGTTGCGCTATAATGAAGATAGCCAACGTAATGAGTGCCAAAGTCAACAACTACACTTTCATTGGGTTTTAATGTAAAATCATCATACTTTTGTGTAATCTTTTTAGAAAACCCCAAAAATGCATTTTCATTCCTGATAATTTCAATAAAATTTTCAGGAATTATTTTTGTGTGTATTAAATTAATTTTATATTTTTCTAATTGAGTGCTAAACATATTTTCTCCTACCAATGTTATAATACTTCAGGGCATAATCCTGCAAAGATAAAATCATCGTTTCTTCCAATATTTCCGCCGAAATCTACCGTGCGCATGTTGTTTCCTTACATATTTCTATACATTTATTAAGATAGTTTTCAACTTCGTCTTTGCCCTCGGCAATACTTCCTAACGGGTCATATTCGTGGGCGGCAACAATGCGCTTTATGTCCATCTTTTTTAATTTTTCTATGGACTTTATATAAAGTTCAGGATACCCGATGCCGTTTCGATACTTGCCAACGCCTGCAAGTTGAAGACAATCGCCCGACAAAAGAGTTTTTGTTTTTTTATCAAAATATCCAACTGAATTTATCGTGTGACCAGGCAACAAAACAACCTGCAAATCGCCAATAACTAATTGACCGTCGATTAAAATCTGCTTTTTTGAAAAATCATTTTCAAAGGCAGTGCCGATAATTGCATCTGGAAACTTCTCTTTTAAACCATAAATACCGCCCATATGGTCGCCATGTTCATGGGTCAGAAGCAGATATTTTACATTTTCTATTCCTACTTGCTTTAATGCGGGCATAATATAATTATCAACGTCAGAAGAATATGTTGCGCTGTCGATTAACGCTACACCTTTATCACAAACGTAAACGTAAACAGTTGTAAATAAATCTTCAAAAGGAACTTTTATTCGAAAAATTCCACTTGTTATTTTTTCCAAAATAATCCCCTTCATTTTATGTTATTTCTTTTATATTTTAACTCACTATCAAATCAATGCCTATAATTTTTTATTTTTAAAAAAAGAAATTCTGTCGTAGAGTTACTTGCAGAACGTAAGTTTTCATCAAAATCTTACGCCTTTGCAGTATTATCGAACGAATCTTTTTATGATTTTTTCAATTTATAAAAAAATTAAAAATGATGATTTTTTTAGTGACCCCTGATATCAAAATCAAGCAACGAACTAATAAAGTCACCGTATTTTCCACTTCTGTCAGAATCCCAACAAATTATTGAGTAATAATTTTCCTGCGGGTCAATTACAGTGTTAAAACTACAGTTGGGATGAATAAAATCAACACGTTATGTCTTTTGCTCTTTTACCTCAATAAAGTTAAAATTGTTACTATAATATTCTTGCAATTTTTGACCGTTTAACCCACTTTTTACAAGAATAACGCCCATATATTGCATGCCATTTCCGTTGCCTGTCAACTTACCTGCCACCGAAATTGAATCAACAAGCTCCGTGTTTTCAGGCAACTTGTGATCAATCAGACTTTTTTCAATTTTATCAGCAATAGAATTATTTATAACTATAATATACCCATATGTAATAATCGCTAAAAATATTATACTTGCAAAAATTGCTAATATAATTCTTTTAATTACTCTCATTTTATCACCGTATTTATTATAGCACACACGCACGAAGGTTGCAAGGAACATATGTTATAAAGCTATAGTTTTTTTCAAAAATGTTATGTGACACTCTCGGATTGGGGTGCCCGAAATTCTTTTAGAATTTCGCCCGCTGCTCTCGTCAGCACAAATTACGTTCATACGTTTTCCGCTAAAGCGAAAAACTTAATCACTTCATTGTGCATCCTCTTCCCCAAAAAGCACTTCTGCTTTTCGGGGACCCCTTTTTTCTCCATTTTTCGTCCACTGGACGCGTTCGGTGACTTGCAAGTTTTCGCCGCATAGATGCGCTCTTATTAAGCAGTAGTGCAGGTTCGGGTTTTGTATTAGGTAAAGATGAATTGTCAAACTAAGTGCAACACTTTTTGAGAAAAAATTCAATCAAATCAACCGGTTTGTTAAAATAGAGAACTTTCTTGGGTCTGGAGTTAATTAACTCCAGATTCTTTTTTAATGTTTCGGGACTAACTCTTGAAAGGTTTCTACCCTTAGGGTAGAATTCGCGAAGAAGTCCATTTAGGTT
>JAZROC010000393.1:0-3907 GCA_045648525.1 Clostridia bacterium | reverse complement strand
TTTCCCGTTACTTTTACCATATATCTCAAGCACCCTTTTCGCCACAAAACTGCAGAATCTTTTCTCGTGCTTTCACAGTTAAGAAATGCAATGGAATCTGATGCCTTTTGGCAAATATAATTTATAGTTGCTTTATTACTGTATGCACTTACGTTTTCTTCGTCACTTTGTAAAAGCAAACGAATTGGTCGGCTTATAAAATTATGCTTTTTCAAGGCTTTCATTGCCATAACCGCGGCAACTATACCGCCTTTACAATCCATAACACCCGGACCGTAAATATTTTTATCATCAATTTTTACCGCAGGAGTACCGAAAGAACCTACTGCATGGGCAGTATCCATATGCCCTGAAAGTGTTATTGGTTCTTTTTTTATGTGTGAATTCATCGTAATGCACACAACGTTACCTACAATATCGTGTTTAAAAAACTCAATATCCCAGCCTTCATTTTCACAATAGTGGGCAAAGTAATTACCGACCGCATCAACACCTTGTTTATAGTTTGTAGGACTTTCAATGTTTCCCACGTCTTGCCAAAATTTAATAAATTCAGGAGCTAACGTATCTATTGTATTAAAAACTTCCTGATGATTCATATTTACCCTTCCTTTTTGCCCGTTTTCAAATTGAAAATTTCCTGACCTGTAATATTGTTTTCGTTGTCGTTATACGTTACGATAACCCTTTTATTATCTGCAACTATTAACCCACCTGTAAACTTATCAATTTTTTCTTCTGTCATAAGCTTTGTATGGGGATTTGATGCCATTATAATAGGACAAGCCTGCCCTTTATAATCGCGTTTACCACCTTTATAATATACGCTTGTTGCGTGATCGTGTCCCGAAAAAAACATATGAGGTTTAATCTTTTCTCTTAAAAGTTTTGACCAGTAGAACATTAATTCATCATCAACGTCATAGGGATATGAATATTTCTGTGTCATTGCAACGTGACAGAATACGGCACGTTTTTTAACGCCCTTTGCCTTATATTCTTTTTTAGCATTTTTGATAACGTTTTCAATAAATTCCGTTTCTTCACGACGGAAGGCATCACCGCACACAGTGCCGCAATAAGTTTCATAATCGTCGTGCTTATCGGGACCCTGATCAAGCACCAATCCCCACATATCACCTAATCTGAAGGTGTAATAGGATTTACCGTTATCCGTAGGCGTATATTCGGCAAAATTTTCAGCGCAAACACCCATCAAATCGTGATTGCCTTTTGCAAAAACTACGGGAATTTCACCTTTCGTAACTTTTCCCGCAAGCATATGTATCGTATCAAAATCATAAAGATTCTGTGCGCTGTTAGGGTTATCACCGACCATTACAAGCACATCAAACTCATTATAAGACGAAGCCTGAAAAGGAGTATCAATTTTTGAATGTGTATCTGTTAAATCGTACATTCTGATAACTTCATTTTCAACGGGACGAAAGTTAAAATCTATCGAAACTTCTTCGCCAACTTCTGAATTGCTGACTTTACGCTGATGCATTATTTTATAGCAAAGAGTATATTTTTTTGCTTTATTTAAAACGCTCATCGGGACTATTATTTTATGAGTATTTGTATTTGAACGAATAACGCCGTTGGAATGGTCGTAATAAACCTTTTCCCCGATTTTTATATAAGCAAGCATCGAAACGTTTGCAACAAAAAATATCTGATAATTATTTCCTACCGCATAAACTACAGGCATTGTCTTTAAATTTTCCATATTATACCTCCGTTTTTTATAATAGTTTATTGTGTTTTGTTGTTTCTGTCAATATTTAATCATTAAATTTTCAAAAAAACAAATACGGCATAAAAAAACACCGTATTTTTCTTTAATCTCTTCTTTATTACCTAAAACAATGCCCGAAGATATAAGCAAAAAAGACGCATCGCAATAAAAGTTCTTAAAACGATGCGCCTTATTTTATTTTTTATATTGGGATGGCGATACACCCGTATATTGTTTAAAATTTGATGAAAAATAAAGACTATCTTTAAAACCGCAAAGGCTTGCGATTTCGCTTATACTAAAAAAAGGATTTGCAAAAAGCAGTTCCTTTGCCCTTTCCATACGCAGATTATTAAAATATACCGATGGTGAAAAAGAAGTATATTTTTTAAAAAGTCTGCGAAAATAATCAGGATTATACCCTAAAGAAACTATATATTCAGTTACCATAAAATCACTGTTTTTAATATTTTCTTTTAATTTATTTTTTACGATTCCTATACTTTGTGGCACATCTTCTTCTGTGGTTGCTTTTTTCACGTAAAGACAAATAAGTTCACCAAACCTTTCAGCAAAACTTTCAAAGCCTTTAGGTTTTTCATCACAAATTTCAAACAACATTTCAAACAACTTGCGAATACTGCCATCAGCATCTTTTACCAAAAATGGAAAGGTCGGAAATTCATATTTTTCAAAAGAGATCCACATATCTTTTATATATGTATCAGATTCCGTTCTGTGAACGGTTCCGGGTGGTATAACTATTAAGTCCCTTTCCACCATTTCAAACACCTTTCCGCCAGCAACAGCGCAGGTATTTCCCATTGTTTGATATATAATTTCCCACGCACTATGGCAATGGTCGCTACACTTAATAAAGGGTTTTATTGATCGCCCGCAAGCTTTAAAATTCATATAACCACCTCAAATTTAGAATATCAAAAAAAGTCGCTTTTGTCAATAAAAAAGTCGTTTTCACCTATGGCGGATATTTAATTTAATGATAAAATAAATGGTAGAATAAAAGGAGGAATATCCAATGAGCGAAATAATAAAGAACGAAGAACTTTTCCCAAGAACTACCGTGGGCGGTATTTCAGTTTCAAGAATGCTTATGGGCATTAACTGGCTTTTCGGATACAGCCACACAGGCCCTGCGGCAGATGCAGGTATTAAGGAAAAATACCAAAAACCTGAAGATTTCTTTCCCGTATTCAAGGCATATCTCGACAGAGGTGTTGATACGATTTTGGGACCTTTCAATACCAACCCTTTAGGTGTCGATGCCGTAAAATATGCCGAGGATAAATTAGGCAAAAAAATCATAATTGTTGATACGGTAAATGTTAACGTTGAGGATTCAGCTGAAGGCAGACGCGAAGCCTACAAGCAATTAAAAAAGAGTCGTGAAATAGGTGCCCCTATCACATTACTTTTCCACGCTTGCGTTGAAGAGCTTATAGATAAGCACCGTAAGGAAATACCAAGAGTATCAGATTATCTTTCAATGATTCGTGATATAGGCAACGCTCCCGGTCTTGGTGCGCATATGCCTGAAGTAGTGCAATATGCAGATATGAATAATTATGACGTTGAAACCTACATTCAGATTTTTAACTGCATGGGCTTTTTAATGCAAATTGAAGTTGAATATGTTGCACGTATAATACATAACGCAAAAAAACCTGTTATGACAATTAAACCTATGGCGGCAGGCAGATGTACGCCTTACGTTGGCTTCACCTTTGCCTGGAATGCAATTCGTGATTGTGATATGGTAACTGTTGGTGCAGGAAGTGCATTAGAAGCCATTGAAGATATTGAACTTTCAAAAGCAATTCTCGAACGTCGTCATCCTGATATTGGTGTAAGAAACTCACCTGTTAAGCAGGGAGTTCTTGGACATTAAAAGATATTATAATTCTGAACTTTCGTTAAAATATTAAATATCGGAGGCTTATATGGAAAATTCTAAAATCAAACTTAATTTTGATTCATACAAAGACAAAGTATATTCCTGCTGGGTTGGCAAAAACATCGGCGGCACGATGGGTACCCCTTATGAAGGAAAACAGGAGCTCCAGGACATTCAGGGTTTTGTTACCGAACCCGGTGTGGTACTTCCCAACGATGACCTGGACCTGCAGCTGGTATGGCTTCGGGCAG
>JAZROC010000392.1:0-5116 GCA_045648525.1 Clostridia bacterium | reverse complement strand
CATAGTTATGGCATAGGCACCAAGACCTGAACGGAACAAAAGCGGTTGCGGGTCAGTATCGCTTATACAGTCGATTGCCGCAGTACCTTTCATTTCATCAAAAACGTCTTCAAATTTAGTTCTGAAGGGCGAATTTTGTATATTATGTATTTCACGCTGTAAGCCGACTTCACTATCCCATGCTGCCATACCGCCACGGCGGGTGCCTAAATGGGAGTGATAGTCCGTGCCGAAGAAAACGTCGGAAATAGCATCTTGCTTACATACCGCGCCGAAAAAACCACCCATAAAATTCTCCTTTAAAGTTTTGATGCGATGTCTGCATCCTTTTCCAATACTTTCTGGGCATCGGAAACACGTTTAGCATCAAGCTTTTCTTGAAGTGTTTTGTCTTCAACGGCAATTATCTGTGCCGCAAGAAGTGCCGCATTGCCGCCACCGTTAATTGCAACGGTTGCAACGGGAATACCTGTTGGCATCTGCACAGTTGCAAGAAGAGCATCCATACCGTCAAGGTTTGAGCTTGAGCAAGGAATACCGATAACCGGCAACGTTGTGTTAGCCGCAATGGCACCTGCTAAATGGGCCGCCATACCTGCCGCCGCAATAATAACACCAAAACCGTTAGCCCTTGCATTTATTGCAAAATCCCTTGCTTCAACGGGGGTACGGTGAGCAGAATAAACGTGAACCTCAAAAGGTATTTCAAGACTTTTAAGCATATCTGTTGCTTTTTTAATGATAGGAAGGTCGCTGTCGCTTCCCATTACTATACCAACTTTTTTCATATAAAACACTCCTTAAAAATAAAAATGGACACAGTTATTCGCAAAAAGCCAATAATTGTGCCCAGACGGTCGGCTATTAATTTCCTTGCTCCACTGTGGTAAACCACAACTATCCGTCAGTCGCAAAGAAACACTTAAATCACAGTAAAAATTATACTGTAAAATGCAATTTTTGTCAAGGCACACAGCATATTAAAATAAGAACTGTATGTTAATTTTTTGCCTGAGTTTCGCAATAAATGCAACGGTAAATTCCGTTTTCTTTATCTGCAAGCTTGAACACGTGGTCAAGCTCCTGCTCACAGCTTGAAATGCATCTTGGATTTTTGCATTTAATAACGTTTGTAAGTATTTCAGGCTTTTCAATGGTCTTCTTTTCAACAAGGACACCGTCTTTGATAATATTAACCGTTGCGCCGGGGTCAACGTAACCAATAACGTCAAGATTAACGTTTATGTCAGCGTCAATTTTTATAATATCCTTTTTGCCCATTTTTTTGCTGAAGCCGTTTTTGATAAGTGCGATTGAGCAATCAAGTTCAGAAAGACCTAAAAGTTCATATAATAACATTCCTCTGCCTGCGGTGATATGGTCAATTACAACACCGTTCTGAATTGAATCTACGGTCATAAAAGGTCAGCCTCCTTTAACAGTTTGAGGATAAGTGCCATACGCACGTATTTGCCGTTAAGCACCTGTTTGAAATAGCAAGCGCGCTTATCGTCGTCAATTTTAACGCTGATTTCGTTAACTCTGGGCAATGGGTGCATTATTGCTAAATCATCCTTGGCATTTTTAAGCTTTTCAGGGGTAAGAATATAACTGTCCTTAAGACGAAGATAATCTTCCTCGTTAAAGACACGCTCGCGCTGAACACGGGTCATATATAAAATATCAAGTTCAGGCATAACTTCTTCAAGGTCAGTTGTCTGCTTATATTCAATGCCCTTTTGCTTTAATTGGTTTTTAACGTAGCTTGGAAGCTTAAGTTCAACAGGTGAAACAAGCACGATTTTAATATTTTCATATCTTGTAAGCGCACTTATAAGGGAATGAACGGTTCTGCCGAATTTAAGGTCACCGCAAAAACCTACGGTAAGATTTTTAATGGAACCTTTTTCCCTGTGGATTGTCAAAAGGTCTGCTAACGTCTGCGTGGGGTGATTGTGACCACCGTCACCTGCGTTGATTACGGGAATAGTTGCATTTTTTGAAGCAACGTAGGGCGCGCCTTCTTTGGGGTGGCGCATAGCGATAATATCGGCATAACAACTTATTGTTTTTGCCGTATCTGCAACACTTTCGCCCTTTGATGCTGAAGACGAATTGGCTTCGGAAAAACCGATAACGTTTCCGCCAAGCTCATACATAGCCGCCTCAAAGGAAAGACGTGTTCTTGTTGAAGGCTCAAAAAACAGAGTTGCAAGTTTTTTGCCTTTACATACCTCGCTGTACTTTTTGGGATTAGCAATAATATCGCACGCTGATGAAATAAGCTCATCAATTTCTTCAACAGAAAGGTCCAATATATCAATAAGACTTCTCATTTTCATTATCCTTTTTATTAGATTTTTGCACCGTTAACTGCAAGATAGTTTTTAATTCTGTCTACGTTTTCCTTGTTTTTGGGATCTTCTTCAAGATACTCAATAATATCGTAAACGTCAACTACTGAATATACGGGGAAACCAAATTCCTCGCCAACTTCAGCCATAGCTGATTTTTCTGTCTGACCCTTTTCCTTACGGTCAACCATAACGAAGGTTGCTTTAACTTTAACGCCTTCGAGCTTGCCTAAAATAGCCATACTTTCGCGGATTGCAGTACCTGCGGTGATAACGTCCTCAACGATAACAACTTCTTCGCCTGCCTGTGGCTTATAGCCAACGAAAACACCGCCTTCACCGTGGTCCTTTTCTTCCTTACGGTTAAAGAAGAAAGGTACGTCAAGGTCATTTTTTGAAAGTGCGCATGCAACTGAAACAGCAATCGGAATACCCTTGTAAGCAGGGCCGTAAAGAACTGTTCTCTCGTTGCCGATTTTTTCAAAATAAGCCTTTGCATAAAATTCGCCTAATTTTGAAATCTGGTCGCCTGTTTTAATATCGCCTGCGTTGATAAAGTAAGGGATTTTTCTGCCTGATTTTGCAGTGAAATCACCAAACTTAAGAACGCCTGCACCTTCTAAAAATTGTATAAACTCTCTTTTATAGCTTTCCATTTTTATATTCTCCGTTTCTATTTTTTAATATAAAATTTGTCGTCTTCAGTAAGCTGAAGCTCGTCTATTACCAAATCAAACTTTTCCTTGATACCTTTAAATTTGTCAGGGTGGTGGGCATCCGATGCAAAATAGAATTTGCAACCGCATTTCTTTGCCGTTTTATAAATGCGCATAATTGACGGACGTACTTCTTTATTATAAATTACTTCACCGAAATTAAGCTCAATACCCACACCGAGTTGTGCCGCTTTTGTAAAAAGCTCTTCTATCTTTTCCTGTGGAATAAGGTCAAGGAAGCGTTTATATTCCTCAATGGGAAAACCCGATGTACACAATCCGCAAGTAAGGTGTGCTATGCCGATTTTATGAAAAGGCAAGTCCATATTAAGCAATGCTTCTAATCGCTTAACCCACAGTTTTGCACGGTTTTCTATTGAATTGTCCTCTTCATCAAGGGTAAAACCCTTCATATGCAAATGAGTTGTTGGAATTACCACAAAGTCAAACTTATCAAAACTTGTTTTATCAATGCCAAGAGTGAGGTTTTTATCAAGTTCAGTTTCGCAACCGAAATAAAAGTTAATCCCCTCTGCTTTAGGTAACGGTAATGCTTGCTTTATGTGCTCATAGTTTTGCCGACTATACCAGTTACTTGCACCCGGCACTTTTTCATCCCAGAAATGATCTGCCAAAACGATATTTTTAAGATTGTTTTCCTTTGCATATTCTAAAATTCTTTCAGTTGTCTGTTCAGGGTCGTTTGAGCAAATGGAAATTTTTGAGTGCAAATGCAAATCATTATCCCAAGCATATCTCATTTTGTTTTACCTTAATCACAAAATTCTCTTACACATCTTTCGTATGCTTGAACGGGATCTTCTGCCGCAGTAATGGGTCTGCCAACAACAATATAATCTGAACCGATTTTCTTTGCCTGTTCAGGAGTCATAACGCGCTTCTGGTCGCCAACTTCGCCATCAGCAAAACGAACACCGGGGGTAACTGTAACAAAATCATTACCGCAGGTATTGTGTACTTTTTCAGCCTCTAAAGGTGAGCAAACAACACCGTCAAGACCTGCTTTTTTAGCGTTTGAAGCATAGTGCATAACAACCTTATCAATAGGTTCGTTAATTAAAAGGTCGTTCTGCATACTTTCCTGATCTGTGGAAGTAAGCTGTGTAACGGCAATTAAAATGGGGCGAGTGCCATCCTCTCTTGTTAAACCTTCGATAGCGGCAGTCATCATATTGATTGTGCCTGAAGCGTGAAGGTTTGTCATATCAACGTCAAGACGTGATAAAACTGACATTGATTTTTTAACTGTATTGGGAATATCGTGAAGCTTTAAATCAAGGAAAATTTTATGACCTCTCTTTTTGATTTCACGAACGATTTCAGGACCTTCTGCATAAAAAAGTTCCATACCGATTTTTACGAAAGGCTTTCTGCCCTGAAACTTATCTAAAAACTCAAATACTTTTTCTTTTGATGAAAAATCACAAGCAATAATAACGTCCTTACCCATTATAAAACACCTCCGATAATATCTCTTAAATTGTCTATTTTATATTCTTCCATTTTTTTGGGAAGTTCTTCAATAATATTCTTGCAAGCGAAGGGCTCAATTAAATTCATTGCGCCTACTTCAACTGCAGTTGCGCCTGCAAGCATCATTTCGATAACGTCTTCGGCAGAGGAAACACCGCCCATACCGATAACGGGAATTTTAACTGCGTGTGCAACCTGATACACCATTCTTACTGCCACGGGGAAAATTGCACTACCTGAAAAGCCGCCCATTTTATTGGCGATAACGGGTTTTCTTGACTTTAAATCAATGCGCATACCTAAAAGGGTATTTATAAGGCTTATACCGTCTGCCCCTGCATCCTCGCAAGCCTTTGCAATGGATACGATATCCGTTACGTTAGGCGAAAGCTTAATAATAACAGGCTTTGTTGTTACTTTTTTATCAGCCTTTGTAACTTCTGCCGCGTTTTCAGGGGAAGTACCAAATCTCATACCGCCACCGTGAACGTTGGGACAGCTTACATTAACTTCAAGCCAACCAACCTGCTCGCACTTATCTAATTTCTCGCA
>JAZROC010000391.1:0-3618 GCA_045648525.1 Clostridia bacterium | reverse complement strand
CCCTTGATATAATGATTGGTAAAGGTCCGTCTGCACGTTCTGTTCGTTTGAGTCTCCCTCCCTTTACGCTTATCGGTGCTACAACACGCGCAGGTATGCTTACAGGTCCATTGCGTGACAGATTCGGTGTTATTTGTCGATTAGAAATGTATAACGCTGATGATTTAGCAAAAATTATTAAGCGTAGCGCATCAATTCTTGATATTCCTATTGAAGATGACGGTGCTTATGCCGTTTCAATGCGCTCACGTGGCACACCACGTATAGCCAACAGACTTTTAAAACGCGTTCGTGACTTTGCACAAGTTAAAGGAAACGGAATAATTGAAAAAGATATTGCAAATGAAGCTTTAGAAATGTTAGAAGTTGATAATCTGGGTCTTGACGGAAGTGACCGCAGAGTTTTGCTTGCTATGATTGAAAAATTTGGTGGCGGTCCTGTTGGTCTTGATACTTTAGCCGCATCAACCGGCGAAGAAGATATTACTATTGAAGACGTTATTGAGCCATTCCTTCTTCAATTAGGTTTTATTTCAAGAACTCCTCGCGGAAGAATCGTATTACCTAAAGCATATGAGCATTTAGGAATAAAGCAAGAACAAATATCAAAACAAACTAAAATGCAGTTGGATTAATTATGAAAACAAGTGATTTTTATTATGATTTGCCAAAAGAATTTATAGCACAAACTCCTACTGAACCTCGTGACCATGCAAAACTTTTGGTTTATGACCGACAAACTAAAGTAATACAGCACAAACATTTTTATGATTTGCCTGATTATCTGAAAAAAGGTGATTGTCTTGTTATAAACGAAACAAGAGTTTTACCTGCACGTCTTTTAGGAGTTAGAGAAGATACAAATTCTTTTATTGAATTTCTTCTTTTAAAAAGAATTGATGCTGATACGTGGGAAATTCTTGCACGTCCGGGAAAAAAAGCAAAGCCTGGCAAACGTTTTAAATTTGGGGATAAATTATTTGCAGAAGTAATTGACGTTAAAGATGATGGCAACAGAATAATCAAATTTGAATACGACGGAATATTTGAAGAAATTCTTGACCAATTAGGTTCTATGCCACTTCCCCCATATATTACTGAAAAACTTGAAGATAAAGAAATGTATCAGACTGTGTATTCAAAGGAAGTCGGCTCTGCCGCCGCGCCAACAGCAGGTCTTCATTTTACACCTGAATTATTAAAAAAAATCAGTGATATGGGTGTTGAAATTGTACCCGTGCTTTTACACGTTGGACTTGGAACCTTCAGACCTGTTCAGGTTGATGACGTTTTAAACCACAAAATGCACAGCGAATATTATTCAGTTTCTGAAGATGCCGCAACAAAAATAAATAATTGCAGAAAAAATGGTGGACGGATAATTTCTGTAGGGACTACAAGCTGTCGCACATTAGAAAGTGTTACTGATACAAATGGCATTGTTATCCCTTCCAGCGGTGATACTGATATCTTCATTTACCCGGGCTATAAATTTAAAGCTGTCGATTGTTTAATAACCAACTTTCATTTACCTGAATCCACTTTGTTAATGCTTGTCAGCGCATTATGTAGCAAAGAAGAAATTTTCACAATATACGAAAGTGCCAAAGAAAATAATTATAAATTCTTTTCATTTGGTGATGCAATGATTATTTTATAAAAACGGAAAGATTATATGAAAACAGATAAGTTTAAATTTGAAGTAATTAAAGAATGTAAGCAAAGCGGCGCGCGTATTACACGTTTCACTACTCCTCACGGTGTAATTGAAACACCGGTGTTTATGCCCGTTGGCACGCAGGCAACAGTAAAAGCCGTTTCGCCTGAAGAATTAAAAGAAGTTAATTCACAAATAATTTTATCAAATACATATCACTTATATCTTCGCCCAGGTCATGACCTTGTAAAGAAAATGGGCGGACTTCATAAGTTTATGAATTGGGATAGACCAATTCTTACTGACAGTGGCGGATTTCAGGTTTTTTCGCTTTCTGACCTTAGAAAAATTAAGGAAGAAGGTGTTTACTTTAATTCGCACCTTGACGGTTCAAAACATTTATTCAGCCCGGAAAAAGTTATGGAAATTGAGCAGGCTTTAGGCTCTGACATTATGATGCAGTTTGACGTATGCTCTCCATACCCTTGTGAGTATCGCGACGCAAAAGAAAATATGGAAAGAACTTTACGTTGGCTTGAAAGGTGTCACAACGCCTGGACCAATGATAACCAGGCACTTTTTGGCATTGTACAAGGAAGCATGTATAAAGATTTACGACGTGAAAGCGCCATAGCCACAGCAAGCTTTACCGATTGTCCCGGTATTGCCATTGGAGGTTTAAGCGTAGGCGAACCAAAGCCGCTTATGTATGAGATTCTTGATGACCTTATGCCCGTTATGCCTAAAGATAAGCCAAGATATCTTATGGGTGTTGGCTCACCTGATTGTCTTGTTGAAGGTTTTACAAGAGGCATTGATATGATGGATTGTGTTCTTCCTACACGAATTGCTCGCAACGGCACCGTAATGACAAGTCATGGCAAAGTCGTTGTTCGCAATGCAATGTATAAAGAAGATCCTCGTCCTCTTGATGAAGAATGTGATTGTTACGCTTGCAGAAACTATTCTCGTGCATATATTCGTCATTTACTTAATGCAGGTGAAATTATGGGTGCAAGACTTGCTTCGATTCACAACATTCGTTTCTTACATAAACTTACTGAAGATTTGAAAAAAGCCATATGGGAAGACCGTTCCCTTGATTTTAAAAATGAATTTTTACAAAAATATGGTTATAATTAACGTTAACTAAAATTTTACTTGTAAAAAACAATATTATCTGTTAATATATATACATAAATTTTGAAAGGAATTATAGAAAAATGATTGAGAATTTTATTTTGTTAGCTGAAGGTACACAACCTACAAGTGGTTTAGAAAGTTCACTTCCCCTTCTTGTAATTATGATTGCAATGATTGCATTTATGTGGTTTTCAGGTCGTAAGCAGAGAAAACGCGCTAAAATGATGCAAGAAAGAAAAAACAACCTTAAAAACGGTGACAGAGTTATGATGGACTGCGGTATTTACGGTGTTGTTAAAGAAATAAAAGATGATATCGTTACAATTGCAGTTGGTCCTGATGAAGTTAAGCTTGTATTCAATAAAGCCGCTATTTCCATTGTTGAATATGACGAAGATGAAATTGACCATAGCCGTGAACAAGCAAAGGATATGGAAAAGAAATAAAAAAAAACAAACCGCTTACTTTCTTGGTAAGCGGTTATTTTTATGTACACAAAGCAGATTAAAATTATCTGCTTTGTATTGTTTAATAAGAATTACTTATTGTTCTGTTCATACTGTTCAACCATTCTGCGAACCATCTCGCCGCCAACACGACCGTTGTCCTTTGATGAAAGGTCTCCGTTATAGCCCTTCTAAGTCGGAGGCCAAGCGGTCTTAGGAAGACAAATTGGAGTAGCATCCCCTGGCCTCACAGATCGACATGTCTACGATCCGACTTATTGTTCTGTTCATACTGTTCAACCATTGTGCGAACCATCTCGCCGCCAACACGACCGTTGTCCTTTGATGAAAGGTCTCCGTTATAGCCCTTCT
>JAZROC010000390.1:0-7387 GCA_045648525.1 Clostridia bacterium | reverse complement strand
TAATAAAGCATTGTATAGAAGATTCAAGGCACGATTCAATTATCTGCTTCAATTCAATTCCCTTTGAAGTGGATAACGGCAATATTCCTATTGTTTGCCAAAGCGGTCTTGAAAGATATTCAAAGTTGGTAATTGATTATTCACTGGTTTTAAAAAAATGCCTTTCCTTTTTAATGAAAAAAGGTAAAAAGAAAATCGCCTACGCAGGCGAAAGTCATTCTTCACACAAGGAAGGTCATTTAATTAACGCGTTAAAAGAGGAAAAGTTAAATCTTTTCAGCAGTTACAAAAGCAACGCCCGTTTCGGTAAAGCAGGTGAAGAATGCGCAAAGATATTTCTTGAAAGCAAGGAAAAACCTGATGCCGTTATCTGCGCTTACGATGAAATTGCTTTCGGTTTTATTCATACGGTAGAAAAGCACGGTATCCGCGTGCCTGAAGATGTTTCGGTTATGGGCATAAATAACGTGCCCTCGTCAGAATATTTTTCCAACGGCTTAACCACCGTAGGTTTTGATTTTTCAAAGACCTTTTCCCAACTTGTTGATGACCTTTGCGACGAAAACTCAAAAGACACCTTTACCCCCAAAGAATATAATATTCCATCAGTTTTAATTAAACGAAATACGGTATAACTTATGATGCCATCGGTGACTGGCGTTCAAGTCTATAAAAAATTCCCCTGCAGTTATTTGCAGGGGATTATTTTTTTTAATTTAAAAGATCGTCTTCGGGAAGTTCAATAGGCCCATCGCCTGAGCTTTCTGTAAAAACGGAATTGTAAATCTGTATGATTTCAACGTCCGGTGTTTCATATTTCTTCACAAAAAATTCCTCCTTATTTTGTTAAGGCATAAGTTTTTGCAGCAACACCGTAATTGTTTAATGCCTGGACAATATTGCCAACGTTTGGACTATTATGCTTTGAGGCAATGTATGCGTTAACGTTATACTCAACCTTTGCAAGAACATTGTCGCCCTTTTTGATTTCAGCCGTATGTTTGGTTGAGAAGCCCGTTGCCTTAATTGCATCAGTATAAACCTTTCCGTTTGCATCAGGTTCAACTTCTTTACCGTCAACGTAAACGGTTGCATCGGTTACCTTAACATTAAAGTAAATTCTGTTTACGTTTGACATATTAAGACCGCAACTTGAAATCTGGTTGTTAGAATCAGTATTGCCTGAAACTACGCGCACGCCATCAACAGGCACGGTGAAGTTTGAGGGAGTAAGGCCTACAACATCTTTAGTTGCATAATTGTCCTGTTTATACTCCTTATAATCCTGCGATGCGTCACCGTAAAAGAGCATATCTGAAAGAAGCGTTTTAAGCGCATCATATTTTGCCTGGCTTATGCCAATCTCTTTAGCGGTCTTTGAAAGCTGATTCTGCGCGTATTTCTTTACTGAATATTCGTCTATTCTGTTAATTACATCACCTTCAAAAATTAATTCAGCCTTTAAATTATCTGCCATACATTGAGGATTAATTCCTTCGTAGGAGAAAACGTACATTCCCGTAGTCAAATCCTTTTCGCCTGCAATTTTAGTTATATTGCCATTGCGCGTTACTGAAAGAACTGCATTCTTGTGTGCTTCATCAAGGTCTGCATAATAGTTAACCGTAAGGGTTGAGCCGATATCAAGGTCTGCGCCCTGAATTTTGTTTGTAAATGCCTTTGCATTTTTGGTTACGTACTTGGCGTAAATATTGTTTTCGCCTGCAGGTACGCTTAAGGTATTATAGCGAACGAGTTCTTCGTCGCTGATGAGATTATCATTTTCATCATACCAACCTTTAAAGATATAATCAGCGTTATCGGTTGCCTTTAATACGTAATAAGCGCCTACATTGCCGTCAAAGAACTTGCCGTTTGTAGCCATTAAGCCTGCATCGGTTAAAAGTTTAGAATTAAGAACTTTTCCGTAATCGCCCGTAAGAACGCTTTCAACGTTATAGGTACCTATAAATGCGACATCGGTATTTACCGCCTCAAGCGTCGTGCCTAATATTGAGTTTTTCTTAAAGCTGAGGTTTTCGCCCTTCATATATATGCTGTCCCCTGCTTTTGCATCAGGTGCGCCTAAGTAAACAAGGCTTAAGTACTTGCTTCTTGCATAAGTTTTTTCAGTACCGTCGCTCTTTTTATGAACAAAATTATCATACTTGCTGTTGGACAAATCACAATAAACTGTTGCCGTTGCGCCGTAAGGAATGTAAAGCCAGTTACCATCAAAGTAAACGCCGCTGTCACCTATATATGAGAAGGAACTGTCACCCGATACACGGGGCCATTCATTGCTATCAACAACGTAAATACCCATCTTAACTTTCAGGATTGACTTGGACTCCATACTGTTATAAAGGGTTAATTCTGCCCTTGTCTTATCGCTGTTAAGGGTGTTAATATTGGAGTCAAAAGTACCTTGAATAATGGTTTTCGAAGTTGCCTCAAAAGTGCTTTCAGTAACCTTAAGTTTGTAGCCGACGGTCTGTGTCATATTATCAACAAGTGAATTTAAAGTTGCTTCAAGATTTGTAAATACCATGGGGTCAGGTGCATGGCAAACTGAGCATACGTCGTTTACGTAATTGTGTTTGCCGTTACATACCTCATCGGTCCACGTTGTATAGTTGCGCTTTCCGCGCATAAGAGTATTAAGTTCATATTTTGCGCCGGTAAGCAAGGTTTCTCTTTCGATTTTGCCTTCGTGTATTGCTTCGATAACGGCATCAATATCGCAATAATTATAGGGTTCACGAACGCCATGGCCTGCATTGATTTCCTTAATCATATCCTTATTATTGTTCCAGTCGCCTGAAATATAATACTGATGTCCCCACTCGCGGCGGAGGATGTTAGTTAAAATATCCTTGTTTTCGTTCATTGCAACGCCGTTTACAAGGTTGTATGATGACATTATACCCTGTGCCTTAGCATCTTTAACTGCCATTTCAAAGGGCTTTAAGTAGATTTCTCTTAAAGCGCGCTCAGAAACGCGAACGTCTTGTGCGAGCTTGTTGCCTTCTTTTTCGTTACATACGAAGTGCTTTATACATACGCTTACGCCGTAACGCTGAACTGCTTTAATGGTTGTTACAGCCATAATGCCTGAAATGAAGGGGTCTTCTGAATAATATTCGCTGTTTCTGCCTGACAAGGGGTTACGGTGGAGGTTAACGCCCGGTGCAAGCCAAACTTCAACGTTATTATCGTAAAGTTCAGCGCCCATAACTCTGCCGAAGGCTTCAACAAGGTCGGTATTCCATGTGCAAGCGATAATCGTTTCGCAGGGGAAGCTTGAGCCCTTTGAGCCGATACCTGAAGGTCCGTCAGAAACTGAAACACGTAAGAAACCGTATTTAGAATTAACTTCATCGCTTCCGCCAAAGTTATAACTTTTATAAGAAACGTAGAATGTTGCAAGCTCTTCATTGGTCATCTGGTTAACGAAATCGTCCATTGTAACGGTGCCTGATACAACGTCCTTTAACTGATAATATTCGTCCTTTTCTTCAGGAACGTAATTTTCCGTCTTTTCCTCTTTTAAGGTAAGCGTAAAGAAGTCAATATTGGGGTAGCCCGTATTGGTAAGTTGAATATAGTTTACGCCTTTTTTAAGCTCGATAGTGCCATCAAATTTAAAATCCGAGAAAGAATGATAGGAACTTGGGTGTGCAGAGTTGGTTTTATCAATGACGGGGGAAGTAATTCCATCTGCAAAAGTAGTTGTAGCAGAAGCCTTTACGGTTACCTGATAGGTAGGATATCTGGTGTCTGCGTGACGTGCTGCACGCATGCCAACGGAATAAGTGCCACCCTTTTCCACGTCAACAACGTAAACCGCCCTGCCCTTATATGTGTTATTCATAAGAGTAGCTGAATAGGTGTACCACAAGCCGTCAGCATCGTTATAAAGGGTACAGCTCGCTTTGCTATTTTCAAAGCTCAAGCCATTTGCCGAAAGAGCTTTATCAAAACTTTCGCCCTCAATCTTAATGGCACCTTCAGGTACGTAATTAATTCCGGTTACCGTAAAGAAGTCAACGTTAGGTGAGCCGGTAAAGGCAAGTTTTACGTAGTTATCGCCCTCATTAAGCTTTACCCAAGTGGCGCAAGGAGCGTCAATATAACTATGATATCCGGATTTCGTAAGTGTCTGTGCGCCCGTATCGGCAACGGTTACAAAGTTTGAATCGGTATTTGACGTTGCAACCGAAATTGAATAGCTGTCATAACTGGTGTGCTTTGCCATACGGAAGCTTAACTTATAATATCCCGTTTCGCCTACCAAAACTTTGTAGATTGCAGAGCCGCTATAGGTAGCGCCTAAGCAAGTGCCCGTATAGGTGTTCCACTGACCGTCCTCATAAATAAATCCGTTAAATTTCTCTGTTGTATGACCGTTTGCTTTTTTGTAGTAATCTTCTGCTTCCACTTTTACGCTTGTATCGGTAGTTAAAGCATTTTCCACTTCCTCTTCTTCAATTACCTGAAGATTTTCAAAGGTGCCGTCAGCAAGAAGTCTCTTATCAAGGTTTGTTTTTGCCTGCTGAGTTAACTGTTCAACTAAGATAAGCTCGCTAACATTATGTGTACCTGCAAGGCGTGAACCTGCTTCTTTAACTGAATTACCAACGTAGAACTTATAATCGCCTGCTTCTAAAACGTAGGCTGATTTGTTGCCGGTTTTACCTAAATCATCAAAAGATGCAAGGTCATTAAGTTTACAAGTAAGTGTAAGTGTTTCACTTTCACCGGGTTGTAAAAGCTGTGTTTTATCAAAACCGCAAAGCACCTTTGCCGCCTTGCCAAGTTCGCCCTGAGGTGCGGAAAGATACATCTGCACAACTTCTTTACCTGCAACATTGCCCGTATTTGTAACCGTTGCTTTTACCGTTACAACACCGTCTTCAACCTTAAAATCGGAAGTTGAAATATTAAAGGTGGTATATGAAAGACCAAAACCGAATTCAAAGTTAACCTTTGTATATTCAGGGTCAAAGGTTTCGAAATAACGGTAGCCAAGGAAAATATCCTCAGTATATTTCTGTGTTGATGAATCGTTAATAAATGTTTCGGTTGTAGGATAATCGTAAAGGTCCTTTGCATAGGTGGTAACAAGTTTACCTGAGGGGTTAACGTCACCTAAAATAACGTCAGCAATGGCGTAGCCGCCCTGCATACCGCCGTAGCCTGCAAATAAAATGGAGTCAACGTCAATACCCATATCATTTGCAACTGCCCAATTAGTATTAATAGGTGTAGGTGTATTTAAAACAACTATAACCTTTTTAAAATGCCTTGTTGCATTCTGAAGAACTGATTTTTCGCTTTCAAAAAGATCCCACTCAGCTTTGGGCAAATCAACGCACTCACCGTCAAAACGGCTGATAACTACGATTGCCGTATCAACGCCTGCCGCAACTGCACCTTGATAGTCTGCTTCTGTTGGAATATACTCAACGAAAGTCTCATCAGAATTACTTGTTTCAAGGGCATTAATATATCCCTGTGAAATTGCATCATAAATATTTATTCTGCCAAGTTCTTCTGCCATCTTTAAAGCATCAAGGGGGTCAACAGCGGCATCCTTACCGCCAACGCCTAACGCACGGGAAGAGCCTGCGCCCCAAGGAATATAACCGTGCTGTTTCTGCAGGGTTTCAATACCCATTGAGTTATCGTGATTAAAGTCTTCTGCGGTATAAAGTCTTAAATGCTGACCTTCACCGAAAATTGCAATGTTTGCACCCTGTTTTAAGGGAAGCGCATTGTTTTCGTTCTTCATTAAAACAATGCCTTCATCGCTTAACGCACGGGCAACACCGACGCTGTTTTTATTAGCGCCCGTTGCCGCTACGGAAATTCCCGAAAGCGCGCCTATAGCAAGGCACACAACAAGCACCAAAGTTAAAATTTTAGAAAACATCTTGTTCATAAAAGTCCTCCTTGTAATTTGTTTCCCTTATATATTAACAGTTTTCAAACATTTATTCAAGACATTTTTAACCTTCTTTATGGACAATAACTTGCAATTTTTACAAAGCACAGTTTTCTTTTTCCCGTAGCATTGCATAAAAAAACGGCGGGAATTTACTCCCGCCCTACAAGTATTTTGTTGATATTTTTACTTATTTGCCCTGATTCTGTCTGTATTGTGTTGGTGTTACACCTGTGTTTTCAATAAATTCACGGTTAAACGTGCGAATGGTGTTATAGCCAACGTTAATTGAAATTTCGGTAATTGAAGTATCCGTTTCCCTTAATAACTTCATTGCCTTATCAATTCGCAGGCGGTTAATATATGCGCGGAAATTTGTGTGGAAACGCTCACGGAAAATGCGCATAATATGCTCTTTGCTTATGTTGATTTCAGCGGAAATATCTTCAAGAGTAATATCCTCGCAAAAGTTTCTGTTGCAGTATGCGAAAATGTCTGCCGCCACGTCTTTTTGAAGTTTTTTTGCCTTTTTATATTTAAAACAAGGTAGCGCAAGTTGCAAAATCAGCGTTGCGTACGCATTAAGCGCCTGAACCATATATTCAGGCTCTTTTTCGTTTATTTCAAGGGATTTTTCTAACAAAAATTCAATTTCGTCAAGCACCTTTTTGTCAGTTATAACGGGCGTTTCGGGAACTATTTTGTCAAATTCGGCAGAAAAGGCTTTAAGCACGTCTGATTTAAAAATCATCATATAATTTACAAGATCGTACTTCTCCTTAATATTAATATCAACGTAGGAATGAAGTTGGTTAGGAAAAAGAATCAGCAAAGAACCATCATTGAGGGTATATTCACAATCGTCAACGTATGCCGTAAAAGGACCGTTTTTAACAAAAACAAGTTCAACCTCATCGTGCAAGTGAGGCGCAAATTGAAGATTATTTCTTTTTGAAACGTGTACCGTTGTAACCCAACGCTCATAAATAATTTTATCCATAATTATCACCTGATACTATTATATCACATCGTCAGCAATAATTCAATATTTTTTATAAAACATTAACAACAGAGAACAAAATAATGCGGATGAAAAAAATTTTCCCATCCGCAAATACCGATTAATTCCATTAATCCCAGCTTATTTCCACTGCTATTGTACCACCATTTTTTTCCAAAGTAAACACCTTATTTATTATAGCCGAAGGGTGCCGAACTTACAACGGTTTAAAATGCCATTTTTGCCCATCTCTTTGTTACTTACGCAGGGAAATACGTCCTGTATGTCCCTGCATAAGCGCCTTGATATGAACAAAAATTGCTATTTTAAACTTCTACGAACCCACAGAAACTGATTTTGTGATAGAAAACGGCTCGCGAAGTGAAGGAATACCGGGCGTATTTCGAGCGACAAGAGTCGTTTTATGCGCAAAAGCAGTT
>JAZROC010000389.1:0-3253 GCA_045648525.1 Clostridia bacterium | reverse complement strand
GTTAAAATGTCTTCCTCAAGGTCAACACCAGGGTCAACTGTCGGGGTGGGTGTTACAACCGGAACTACATTGGTTGAAGTATCTGCAGATACAGCAGGTGCGTTTGTTACAACGCCGCCTGACTGTTGCTGTTGATTATTTCCTTCAGCCTTGTTTTCGTCACCTGAACTAATAACATCATCATTATTGGTTTCCCCCTCCTGCGTGTTTACCGCAGGAGTTGGGGTAACCGGATTTTTTTGTTTTTTAGCACAAGCACCTAAAACAAACAAGCAAGTAATTATAAGTAAAACACTAATTAACTTTCTCATTCTGCAGGCTCCAATAAATCGTCTTCAAGGTCAAATGCGCCACTATCTGTAAAGATATCGGAGGCTTTGATTTCAATAACGTCAAGTTCGGGTTTTATGTACTTTTTCATTATTTACGCCCCCTCTATTATTGAGCGATTGAAGCTTGGTATGCCTTTGCTGACTGACCATAGTTAGCAATCATCTGAGCAATCGCGCCTACATTCGGTTTATTATACATTGAAGAAATGTATGCATTAACATTATATCTAACTTGGCTTACAACATTACCGTTAAGCTTAATTGATACAGTATAAACAGTTTCATTTCCTGTTGCCTTAATGCCATCAGTATAAAGAATACCCGCATTAACCTGTTCAGTTACGTTTACTTCCTCACCGTCGCCAACCTTAAGGAATACCTGTGCATTACCTTCTGCTTTCAATGTAAACTTAAGTTTGTAAACGTTTGAAATATTCATACCAACCTTTGTGATTTGGTTATTAGCATCATTGCCAATTTCTGAAATATCTCTTGTAACATTTTTAAGTGCCTTTACATCAAACTTAGTTGTTGCCCAAGTAATATCGCTATTTACAAGTTTTTTATCATTGTATGTTGTATATTTCTGTGAAGCAGCACCATAAGCAAGCATATCAGCAAGAAGTTTATTAAGTGCTTCGCCCTTTGTATTATAATTTCTAATTGCATATTCCTTAACGCTATATTTAGAAACTATTGCCAATGTTTTACTATCAGATGATACAAGGAATGCATCAAGATCATCACCCATACACTGAGGATTAATTTCTAAAGCAAATTTATATAAGCCAAACTTTTCACCCTCAGTTATACGCTCACCGTAGGATGTTGTTGTCTGTCCGTTACGAACAAAGTTCATATGAGCTGTTTTATATTCTTCGCCAAGGTCAACATAATAGTTCATTGTAAGAGTTTCACCAAGGTCAAGGTCAGCACCTACAATACTATAATCAGGTGATATTCCTGCAAAATCCTTATTAAATCCGCTAAACTTTGAAACTTTGCTATCAATAGCTCCATCAACAATGAATTTTGTGCCTGAAGGTACAGCAACACCATCTACAGCATTCAAATTAAAACGCATAAAGAGTTTTGAAACATCTACTATACGAACGCCTGTATCAGGAATATCAGAATGCTTAATTACTGCCTTACCTTCTTCATTAATAGGTACTTTAACGGTAAATGTATACTTTTGACCAGGTTTAATAGTTGTTGCTGAGGCACTATAACCAGTATAACCTGCATTCCATTTTGTTACATTACCGTTTTCATCAACCACTACATCTTTTTTGTAAGTACCATCTTCATTAACCGAATTTTGCTTCGAATCTACAACAGCCTGAACTTGAAGGGATAAATTAATATCATATTCATTGGGGTTATAGACGGTCTGTGAAGCGACAAGATAATCACCTTTTACATCTGCTGAAGTAAAGGTGCCTCCATTTGTACCTGAAGTAATATATTTATTTCCTGAAGTGTACGTGAAAAGATAACTATTGGGTACACCTACATATGAAATCTCAACATCATCAATATAATAGGGGAACGTTACGAGTTCACCTGTCTCAGCATCCGTTTTGTATCCCTCGATTCTTAAGCCGAAATTGTAAGGATTAGTCGTTGTCCTCTCCGAATCTACGCAAGCATACAACTGTTTAATACAATCAAGACGTTCTTCAGTAACGTTAAAGCTAACATTTACAGTCTGCCATTTTTCTGTCATTGTAAAAGAATTTAAAGAACCGAAATAAGATTCTACTTTGGTTGTAAAATCAAAAAGAAGACCGTCAATAAATACATTTTTTCCTTGATGATTTTTTGAATTAAGGAATGGTTTGAACGTGCCCTTTGCACCTTCGCCACCCTTTACTTTAAAGGATACGTTATAAATACCTGCGCCGTGACCATTATAGCCATTTAAGCTATCCTGTATAATTGCAGGACCAAGATTAAAGAATACGCTTGAATATTCATATTGGCTTGGTGTAAACTTAATTACTTTGTTTTTATCGTTATCAGGGTCAGGAACGATTTCAACCGTTGCTGGAGTTGAACCGTTATGAATTGTTGACCATCCTTCAACAGTACCAAGTTCAACGTTTCCATTTACAAGTTCCTTTTCCTGCATAGGATCCTCATAAACAATGGACGTATTTGCTGCAGGGAAAGCTATATTATAGATAACATCACCTGTTTCAGCATAGAACATAAATGCATCGCCGTTTTTCATATTCTTAATATTTACACGTAAATATGCAGTATCAAGAGGTGCATAGCCTACAACAGCATCATCACCGGTGTAAGTTTTAGATGTGGGACTGTATTTTGAGTTTGCTACCGCAAATACAGCTGCACCGTCAGCTTTAAAACGATAAACATCTTTATAAGTATCAACAACCAATGAGTGATGTGGCTGAAGATATACAGTTCTCTCATTGGAGCTATCCCAACCGGCATTAGGTTCAGTAGTATTACCACGGTTACCTACATAGAAACCAAATGAAATATGAATAGTATTATCTGAATCATTATAAATGGTATAATATTTTGTAACTTTACCTTTTCTATCAGTATACTCGTCAGGTTCATAGGTAGTATCTTCATCCCAGACAATGTCAGACTCTGTAAGTTTTGCATTGGTTCTGTAATATGTAGTGCTTGTAATATCTTTTGTTGCTTGATATCTATAACCAACACGAGGAGGTTCGGGAGTAGGTGTGGGAAGAGGAGTTACTGTAGCATAATCATCAGGAATTGTCTCTGAATATACAAGTTTAGTAGTAAAACCACTTGCGCCCACATTACCCGTTTGATTATAACCTAATACTACATCAAAATCGGAGTTATCTTCGATGATGAATTCAGCACCCTTAGGCACATTAAATGTACTATCAATATTAACACGCAAAGTAAGG
>JAZROC010000388.1:0-9002 GCA_045648525.1 Clostridia bacterium | reverse complement strand
TAAGACCGCTTGGCCTCCGACTTGTTATCCCTTTCGTTATAGATAATTCCGAAAACGTAACCTTAAAGAATTTCAAAATTGACTACCCTCACCCATACTTTTTTCAGGGTGAAATAACTGCGGCACAAGAGGATTTTATTGAAGTTACCTTTGATAGAAAAGAATTTAACCTTAAAATTGAAGATGATAGTATGGTTTTCTTCAACGAGGAAGACGGTTGGGAAGTAAAAAGTAAAAAAATTCTGACCACAGAGTTTGATAAGAAAACTTCAGCTCCTTCGAGTCACATTTCCCCTTACTTCTTGTATTTAGGCGAAAAAAGTGACGGCAGTTTTTTGGAGGGTATGTACCGCTACTTAAAGGCAACACAGTTAGCAGATAACAAAGTGCGTTTTGACGGTCACTTTAAGCATACACATAACGTTGGCAATATGCTTGTTTGCACCTGCGCACCCGGAAGAACATCACCCGGAATTTTATTAAACGAAACACGGGATACTTTAATTAAAGACGTTACCCTTCATTCCACCATCGCTATGGGCATTATCGGTCAGCTTTCCCACAACGTTACACTTGATAGTGTTAAAACCGTTCCGCGTGAAAATAGCGGCAGATATTTATCGGTAAATGCTGACTCAACCCATTTTGTTAACTGCACAGGTGCCATAAAATACGAAAATTGTATATTTACAAATATGCTTGACGATGCAGGAAACGTACACGGCAATTACTTAAAAATTGTAAAGGTTATAAACAAAAATTCACTTTTACTTACATTCGGTCATCACGAGCAGGTGGGCGTTAACATTTTCACTAAAGGCGACGTAATTCGATTTGTTGATAACCTTAAAATGACAGAAATTTCCTGCGGAACAGTAAAAGAAGCAGTTCTTATTTCATCAAACTATATCCGCCTTGAAATTGAAGAAGAATTACCTGAATTAAAGGAAGGCAACACCGTTGAAAACTTCACGAAAATGCCTGAACTTTACATAAATAACTGCATTTCAGGCTATAACCGTCCTCGTGGCTTCTTGCCGTCAACTTGGAAAAAGACCGTTATAACAAATAACACCTTCTTTAATATGTCCTGCGGGCTTCACTTTACCGGTGACAGTAACGATTGGTTTGAATCAGGTCACGTTGAGGACGTTCTGATTAAAAACAATAAGTTTAAAAACTCTGCTTATGCAGGCGGATACGCCATTGTTATTGACCCCCACGTTTTAGAAGGTGATACCCCCTATCACAGAAACATTATTATTGAAGACAACGAATTTGAAATGCACGAGGAACGTTTTATAATTGCAAAATACGTTAAAAACATTGTTTTCAGAAATAATCGTTTTATAAAAAATGAAGCCCTGCCATCACACCAAAAGTTCAATGAAAACGGAATCATAATTACCGATACTTGTGTTGATACAATAATTGAAGACGTAAAAAAAGAGAGCTGATGCTCTCTTTTTTCATTTAAACATTTTTGCCGACTCTTTTAAGAATTTGCGGATATCAATAAACTGTGGACAAGCGTTTTCGCATTTGCCGCACATAATGCAATCGTCGGCTTTGCCGTTATTTTTGGTAGCTTCAATATATTTTTCTTTGCCCTTTTCGCCTTTTTTAGTCATATTGTAGGCTTCAAAAATATCGGGAATCAAAATATTCTTGGGGCAACCGTCAACGCAATAGCGGCACGCGGTACAAGGTATTGTTGATTGCTCGTTGATAATATTCTTAACCTTTGAAACTGCTTCAAACTCCTCTTTACTTAACGGTTTAAAATCCTTCATAAAGCTGATATTATCAAGCATTTGCTCCATATTGCTCATACCTGAAAGAACCATTACAACGTTTTCAAAACTTGCGGCATATCTTAATGCGTAGCTTGCAGGTGACATATTGCCTAAACTTTTGAAAACTTCCTGCGCTTCTTCGGGAATATTTGCCAATGTGCCGCCTTTAACAGGTTCCATAACAATAACGGGTTTATTGTGTTTTTTGGCGACCTCATAACAACCGATACTTTCTACCGAAGGGTTATCGGCATCAAGATAATTAAACTGCAACTGAACAACTTCAATTTCAGGATTTTCAGTTAAAATTTTATCAAGAAAATCAGGGGAATCGTGGAAAGATATGCCTACGTGGAGTGCCTTACCCTCTTTTTTGTACTGAAAAGCTTTTTCGTAGGCTTTGCATCTTTTATATTTATCGTAGTTTCCTCTGTACTGTGCATGAAGAAGCAAAAAGTCAAAATATTCAACACCGCAAGCTTCAAGCATTAAATCAAAATAGCCGTCAATATCTTCCTCTTTTTCAAAAAAGGGGTTTGAAATTTTTTCAGTTAAAACGTAGCTTTCGCGGGGATATCTTTTTACCAGACATTCCCTTAACGCAGTTTCGCTCTTCCCTTTTATGTACATATGTGACGTATCGAAATAATTGAAGCCGTTTTCCATAAAAACGTCAATCATTTCAGAAAAGTGTTTTAAATCAACTTCGTCATCTATCATTGGTAAGCGCATTGCGCCAAAGCCAAAATTTTTATTAAATTCCATTTATTACTCCTGCACTTCTTCAGTTTCGCCAATAACCATTTTGTCAAAATCGGCAATATAAGTAACGGGCATTGCACCGTTTTCGCCTTCGTAAATAACGCTTATAACGATTTCGTTGGGTTTATCGGAAGCATAAACAACGCTGTTTATACATTGCGCCATTGTTAAAGTTTCCTTGGTTACGACATCGTAGCGCATAAGCTGATAATAATATTCAGGATCGCCTGTTTCAAGAAGGTAAAAAATCTTTTCGCTGTCAGAAGTGAAGAAAAATTCACTTGTAACAATATCGCCTAAAACAATTTCGCTTGTTTTAGTTTCAACGTCAACAACGCGAAGGTCGCAAACAGCAGTTTCGTAATCTTCAACAATAACCGCCACACGTTTGCCATCAGGCGAAAGAGTAAACTGACTGCCCTTATGTACGATTTCAGGCTCGCCGCCGCTTATACTTTTACGGACAACGGCTTCATATTCGTTAACGATATCACAATAATACAAATAGCCTGAACTGTACATTAAATTGCTTTCAAGCAAAATATTATCCTGCAAGGTTGTAACACTTGAGGTGGCAAAATCATAAGTTTTTATGCTGTACGAAGCGTTACCGCTTAAACAATACAATTTAGTGCCGTTACCGTTAAACTGTACACCGAGAATAAATTCGCCCCACGGGTTATTTTCATCGTTAACTACCGTTATTTTGCCCGAATTAACGTCAACAACCGTTACGAGAGAAGTTTCCTCTGCCTGCTCAATAAAGGCTATACGGCTTCCGTCAGAGGAGTACACCGCTTCAACTACGGTTGAAAATTCCTGTTCGCACAAAAGTCGCTTCGTCCCATTTTTATCGGCAATATAGAGTTTTTCTGCTCCATTTTCGTTTTTTGCAAAGAGCGCACCGCTGTTATCAGGTGCCCAGCAAAGAAAACGCGCATCAGCATAAAACAAGGGTAAGGTTGTTTTTGCACCGTCAACACTTAAAACAGACTCGCTTAAAAGTGCCTGCGTATCAGCAGTATCACTATAAGTAGGAAGCTCGTTTTCTTTCAGCGCAATAACGCGCATTTCCTTACCTGCAAAACTTGAAGCAAGCAAAGTATCCATTGCTGTTACGGCACTTGCTTCATCTTCATAGGCTTTACTTATCATAATAACACTGATTTTATCATCGCAAAGCATAGGCGTAAAATCACTTTGCACCATTTCGCCTACCTGATATTCATAATACAAATCGGAAACAATATACCATTTTGTTTCATCGCTTATAATTTCTTCAGGCAAAAGCGATATTGTAAGGTTGCTTTCATTTTCAGTTAGCTTAAACTGCACACTTTTGGTTAAACTGAAATATAAAACCACGTCGTCGCCCGTTTTGTGCGGACTCATCTGAAACATTCCGTTTATAAGTCCCGTTGTATCTTCAGGCATACCGGTTACCATATAATCCCAATATACAACGGAAGAAAAGCTTATTTTAAGCCTTAACGGTGTGCTTAAAAACTCAACCTTATATTGAGGAATACCACATTCTGCTACGTTTTCATCAATAGCACTGCCTGAAATAAATTGAAAATTTACGTTTACTGCGCCGTCAACGTTTTCAAGAGTTATCTGGTTGATGTTTGCATTTTCTTGATTTTGACCGCCCGAAACGGTATGTATAATACTGTTATAGTTAAAGGGGTCGTATTCAGGTGCTTTTTCCTTTTTCATTAAAAATATGCTTGCCGTCAACAATATAATAAGTGCGACGGCACATATGATAATTAAAGCTTTTTTGCTTTTTTTCAGCATACTTCAATTCTCCTTAAAACACAGATTTAAGTACGTTGAATATTACGTTACCGTTAAAAAACATTTTGCCTAAAAGTGATTCCTGAATCAAAGCATTGAAATCCTCAAGAGGAAGCACCGACATAAAGATAGGCACGATTGAAAGAATTACCCAAACTGCAACACAGCCAAGCAGAACACCAATAATTCCACCTATAAGTTTATCACACTGCTTTAATATAGGCAGTTTTACAACGTAATCAATAAAGCCGATAATAAACATACAAACAAGCTTTACTGCAAAGAAAATTATAAGAAAACTTATAAGACTAAGACTTAAATTAATAAGAGTCTGGTTAAAGTAATCACTTAACGTCGTTATGCCCAAAGACTGAAATGCGCCTGTTTTAATGTTTTCAAGCATCATTCCCTCAACTACCGAAGGTATGCCCGAAGTTGAAAGAATTTCTTCAATTCTTTCAAAGCCGATGTCAGTTACGGATACGTTTGCAACGCTCATATCACTTAACTTTTCCGCGCCTGCCGAAAAGTATAAAAGCGTGCTTCCGAGTTTTGTCTGATGAATATGCGTTGCAAGAGAAGAATAGGTGCTTAATGCAACTACCCAGGAAACAACGTAAGAAAGCAAGTTTAAAGCCGAAACAAGAAAACCTTTATACCAGCCGAGAATAAAGCCCATAGCCAGTATAATGATTATTCCTATATCAATAATATTCACAATATCCCTCCTAATCTGACAATGAATAACGATATATATTTTCGCCTGACTGAATTAAAACATATTTATTACCTTGCATAATATTATCTATTCTTACAGGGAAATCGTACTTTGTAGCCTTACCGTCTTTTGTCTTGAATTTATACATAAAATAATTGCTGAAGCCATAATAGTGTTTTTCGCCTATTGCGGCAAAATTCAGTTTTTCTTCACAGTTAAGGTTCAAAACACCTTTTTCACCTATAGCCTTTATTTTTCCCGAATTATTCAGAAGTATATGCACGTTTTTGCCGATTTTGCCGTAATTTACAACGTCAAATCCGTTTACGTTGTAGTCTTTTGAAACAGAGCCTGTATAATCACAATCGCGGACCATTATTCTTTCTGTGCCGAAAATGTAACAGATTTTATCATCGAAAACTGCATCATACATCATCTGACTGTCATCAGAGAACGTTACGGTCTGTGTTTTTTCAGTATCATATTTATAAGTAAAAAGCTGATATTCAGGCTTAAAACCTGAATTTTCAACAGTTATTACCCATACACTGTTTTGAGCATAAACGCCAAAGCGGATATTTGTGCCGTTAACCTGCGAAACGATGCGGTCAATTTCCTCGCCTGTGCCGTTAAGAATAATCAAATCATCAGAATTGCTTAAATTAACTGCAATAAGCTTGTCGCTTAAGGTTACTGCGGAAATGTTTTTGTCAAACTCCTTTGAAAAAACAAAGCTTCCGTTTTTATCAATTACCTGAAGTTTTTTGCCGACCGTAACCCCTATTTTATTTTCGCCTGCGTAAAGCTTCATATCTTCAACTGCGCCTGAAAATCCCCACATAACTTCGTTGCGGTCGTCAACGTAATAAATTTCGTTTGTAGATTTATCAATATAAACAACGCCGTCTGCAAATGGCAGATAGGTGTTATCAGCAGTAAAAGGCAAAAGCTGAAGCTCGCTTTTCTTCACAGCTTTAGCATTACCCGAAAAAGAACTGAAAATAAGCGCGATTATTGCGATAACCGCAACTGCAATTAAAATTAACGGAATGTAATTTACTATATCAAATCTCTTTTTTGTTCTGACTACTTTCATAAAAAACCTCGTAATACGGCACTATAATACCATTATATTATAATGATTGTTGTACGTTGAAATGACTAACATTTCAACAAAAACCGTTTTGACGGTTTTTAATCAATCAAACAACTTCGTTTTTGATTGATATTCAACATCATTGCAATGGAAGTTGACAAATTTTCTGTTGAAAATTCAAGACCAAATCATAGATTTGGTGTGGAAACTGCATTAAAATGCTGTTTCCACCTTCAACAACCATTATAGATTATACCACATATTACTAATAAATACAATAAAAAAGGAGTAAAATTTTTCATTTTTCTGTTTATTTATCCTGATAATTAACTATGCACAGAGCAAGAAAAAACCACCTGTTCAGGTGGCTTTTAGATTCTGTTAACGTTATTCATTTATTTTTGCAAATATGATTTTTCCTGCATTAGTCTGGAGCATACTCGTTACCTGCACGTTAACTACCTTATCAACGTATTCTGCACCGTTTTCAACAACAACCATAGTGCCGTCATCAAGATAACCTACACCTTGTGAAGGCTCTTTGCCTGCTTTGGAAATTTCAATATCGATTTCTTCGCCTGCAACAACAGTTGGTTTTAATGCATTTACAAGTTCGTTTATATTAAGAATTTTTATGCCCTGCACCGACGCAACCATATTAAGTGAATAATCATTTGTCATTATACTTGCAGAAAGTTCCTTTGCAAGTGCGATAATTTTTCCGTCGATATTTTCAATTTCGGCAAAATCCTTTTCGTTAAGCACAACGTTTTTGTTTTCTCTTAACTTTTTAACCGTATCAAGACCAATTCTGCCGCGGGTTCGCTTTTTGTTATCATCAGAATCAGCAAGGCGCGTAAGTTCGGCAAGGACAAATTTAGGTATATATATGGGCTCAACCAAAAAACCTGTTTTATAGATATCGTATGCCCTGCCATCTATAAGAATACTGGAATCAAGAATTGTTCCGTTTTTATTCTGCTCTTTTATAATTTCGTCTTTTTTGCGCTTTGTGAAAAAGGAAAATTCAGAATGGCGCATAAGCGCAACCTTTGCCCCGAAAAAACCGAAACATATGTATATAAGCGCATTTATGCAGGTGACTAATAATTCATTGCTTATTTTAACAAATATCTGACAAATAAGAAATGCACAAAGAAGGCCTACAAGCAAGCCTGCTGTTACGGCAAGAAGTTCGGAAAAAGACATATCCTTTGCCTTTTTTGTTGATTTTGCCAAAAGTTCAGAAACCCATTTTGAAACAGGTTTGCCTATAAAATATCCTGCCACCGCAAAAGCAGAAATGCAGGCAATTTCTAAAAATACTGCCGCCCAACCCCAAAGTTGCATATTACAGGTTGCAACAATGGTTTCAACAAGTACCCACAGCCAGTACCCTATTGCACCGCCTATTGGCGCAAACAAAATTTGTATAACACGCTTAAACATCTTTATCTTTTACTGCGGCAAGGGAAAGTGCTGTAAACACGTTATCGGCAAACAACAATTCTATTTTCTCTTGCCCGCTAAAACTCCTTTTGTTTCCTTTTGGAAGAATTACTTTTTTAAAGCCTAATTTAATACATTCATCAATGCGTTGCTTTGCACCGCTTATTGTTCGGAGCTCGCCCGTTAAACCTACTTCGCCTAAAAGAACGGTATCCTGCGGCAAGGGAACGTTTTTATATGAGGACGTAATTGCCGCAATCAAAGGCAAGTCAAGAGCAGGCTCATCAATTTTAAGACCGCCTGCAATATTAACGTACACGTCCTGATTATAAAGTGTATATCCTAAACGCTTTTCAAGAACGGCAAGTAAAGTTACCATACGACTATAATCAACACCACTGCCTACGCGCCTTGGGTTATTAAAGCCTGAATTTCCCGTTAGTGCCTGAATTTCAACCATAACGGGACGGGTGCCTTCAAGTGAGCACATAATAGAAGTTCCTGCAACTGGTTGACTTCTTTCTGACAAAAAAATTTCAGAGGGGTTTGTAACGTCAACCATTCCCTGCTCGTTCATTTCAAAAACACCGATTTCGTTTGTTGAGCCAAATCTGTTCTTGTTTGCCCTTAACACCCTGAAAGCTGAATTTCTTTCGCCTTCAAAATACATAACGGTATCAACGATATGCTCAAGCACTTTAGGACCTGCAAGAGTGCCTTCCTTGGTAACGTGACCAACGGTAAAAACGGTTATTCCTGCTTCCTTTGCCACGCGCATAAGCCTTGATGCACATTCGCGAACCTGCGAAACCGTGCCCGGTGCAGAACTTAAATATGGTGCATAAACCGTCTGTATTGAATCAACTATCGCCATTTGTGGCTTCTGTGCAGAAATCTGTGCGCAGATTTCATCAATATCCGTTTCAGCTAAAATATAAATATCCTCCGACTGACAATTCAATCTGTCAGCGCGAAGCTTTATCTGATGTGCAGATTCTTCTGCCGAAATATAGAGAACCTTTTGCTTTTTCGCAACAAAATTGCAGACCTGCAACAATAACGTTGATTTGCCGATACCCGGATCGCCACCGCAAAGAACAATACTGCCCGGCACAATTCCACCGCCTAAAACGCGGTCAAGTTCATCACTACCGGAAGAAAATCTTTCATAGCTTACAGTTTCAACGTTTTTTAATTTTTGCACGTCTTTAACGGTTGAAACACTTCTATCCTTCATACCGTTATTTTTAGGTTCAGGTTTAATAATCTGTTCTTCAAGAGTTTCATTAGAATGAGAATCTAATTTGCCGATATCTGCAACGATATTATTCCAAACATCGTCAAGGGATAAGCCTTGCAGGGTAATGGTTGCTTCTTCTGT
>JAZROC010000387.1:0-2321 GCA_045648525.1 Clostridia bacterium | reverse complement strand
CGTTGATAAGGATTTTGCAAAAAATCATTTTATGAAGCCCATTACGATCTGGGATAACGAGCAAGGCTCAGAAGAGTGGATTTGCTATAAATGCCCCGTTGCATCTGCAAAGCGCCTGACAATTAATCCCGGCGAAACGGTTATAGTAAAAGACGAAGCCGCTTACGGTTTTATTTTAATCGAAGGCTATGGAAAAATTGATGTTTGGGATATTTCAACGCCCACACTTATACGTTACGGTGTGCTTACAAATGATGAGTTCTTTGTAACGGAAAATGCAGCAAAACGTGGTGTAAAAATAACAAACTCATCATTAACAGAGCCTATTGTGATGCTTAAACATTTTGCAGAAAATCCTGAACTTTCAAAATTTATGAAAAAAGCCCAATAATATGGGCTTTTTTTCTTGACAAAACGCGTTATTTTTTATACAATAATTCCCGAGGTGATTTAAAATGATAACAGAAATTTTAGAAGCAGTAATGGTAATTTGTTTTGGTATTTCCTGGCCTATGTCAATTATGAAGTCATATAAGAGCCGTACAGCGAAAGGCAAAAGCCTTTTCTTCTTATTTATGATCTGGATTGGTTACGTAGCAGGCGTTATCTGGAAACTTATCGAATTAAGCAATACAGGTGTATTTAAGTATCCTTCATACTTCTACATTCTTAACCTTATAATGGTTTCCATTGATATTTGCTTGTACTTCAGAAACCGTAAACTTGACAAGGAGAAGGACAATGAATAAGATTCTTGACGTTAAATACGACAAGCACGAAAAATGCCTTTTAGATATTTACACCCCTGAAAACGTCGAAAAGCCTCCCGTTTTTATATTTTTCCACGGTGGCGGTATTGTAGAAGGCAGTAGAAAGATTTCCGCTAAAGCTCCTGAATTTTACTGCGATAACGGTATTGCTTTCGTTTCAGTTGAGTATCGTATGTACCCTGATGCAAAATTCCCCGAATATATTATTGATTGCGCAAACTCAATTAAGTTTATAATTGATAATTATGATTTTGGCAAAGTAATCGTTGGCGGAAGTTCGGCAGGTGCTTACCTTGCTATGATGCTTTATTTTAATAAAGAATATCTTAAGGACATCGACTCAAGCCGAATTGCAGGTTATATTTTCAATGCAGGTCAACCTACAAGCCACTTCAATTATCTTAACTTTGATAAAAAAGTGGATAGCAGATGCGTTATGGTTGACGAAGGTGCGCCCATATATTATTTAAGACAGAATTTTTCAGAAAACGAGCCTCATCTTTTCTTCATTTGCGCAGAAAGAGATATGACTAACAGAGTTAATCAGCATTATATGCTTCTGACGGCAATAAAGCAATTCAAATTCCCTGAAGAAAAGTTGACCTTTAAAATTTATGAAAACGAAACACATTGTTCTTATGATTACAAAGATTATTATCTGAACGATTGTCTTGATTTTATAAAAAAGAGTTTAGGAGAATAAAACTATGAACGTTTTAGCAATTGGAAACAGTTTTTCACAAGACGCAACAAGATATCTTCACGGCATTGCAAAAAAGCAGGGATATAAATATTTCAGTGTTACAAACCTTTATATCGGCGGTTGCTCACTTTCAATGCATCACCGCAATATGTTAGGCGACAAAAAAAGTTATTTCCTTGAATCAAACGGCGTTGCAACAGGCTTTCTTGTATCAATAAAAGAGGCTCTTTTAAACCGTGATTGGGACGTTGTAACTATCCAGCAGGTTAGCCATTATTCCCCTAATTATGATACTTATGAGCCTTATTTGACGAACATTATTGAATGTATAAGAAAGTATGCACCGAAAGCAAAAATCTATATTCACGAAACCTGGGCTTATGAAAAGGATTCAAACCGTCTTGTAAACGAAATGCATTTCAATACTCCTGAAGAAATGTATGCAAAACTTCACGAAGCATACTTAAAGGCATTTGAAAAGGTTGACGGATTTATTCCCTCCGGCACACTTTTTATGAATATGCTTCATAACGGTGTTGAAAAAATTCACCGTGATACCTTCCACGCTACCTTTGGTTTAGGCAGATATGCGTTAGGTCTTTTATGGCTTCATACTTTAATGGGCGCAGATATTTCAGAAAACACCTTTAATGATTTTGACGAGCCAATAAGTGAAGAAGAAATAAAAATTGCAAAAAAATGTGTTATGGAATTATAGATGAATTGTCAAACTAAGTGCAACACTTATTGAGAAAAAATTCAAACAAATCAACAGGTTTGTGATAATAGAGAACCTTTTTGGGTCTAAGTCGGATCGTAGCCATGTCGTTCTGTGAGCCAAGGAGTTG
>JAZROC010000386.1:0-2985 GCA_045648525.1 Clostridia bacterium | reverse complement strand
TTACAACGATATACTTGCAACCAATTTTTGCATATGTTTCAAAAATATCGGGAACAGTATTCATTTCCATTAATGAAACGTGTGCTGAAATAGGATTAAGATTATATTTAGCACAAAGCTCTTTAACTTCTTCGGCACTTTTTCCAAAGATACCTGCAAATTCAACACCGTCGTAACCTAATTCACTTACATACTTAAGTGTAGCTTCAAAATCATTAGCCATTGCATCTCTAACGGTGTATAATTGAAGACCAACAAACATTTTTTATACCTCCATAAAAATTCTACTTGTAGTATAAGACAAAAAGTGGTATAATTCAAGACGAATATTGAAAAAAACAAGACATTTTTTGCTGTCTTTCATAATTTTGGAGGTTGTAATGGGCATAACGTATGAAAACCGAACTAAATTTTGCGCAATTTGCAAAACTGAACATCTTGGTTGTGCGGCGCATTTACATAAAGAAATTGAAATTGCATATGTTCTTCAAGGAAAAACAAAGGTGTATCTTGATTCAAAAGAATATGTTGTTGAAGAAGGCGATTTGTTTGTTTCCTTTCCTAATAAAGTACATTATTTTGATACTTTTACAAAAGAGCAAAGTTATCTTCTGATTTTTTCGCCTGATGTTTTTCCGGATTTTAGTTCACTTTTGTTAAAAAATGATCCCGTTGAGCCCGTTATAAAAAAAGATAAACTTCCCAAGGAAATTTATTCACTTTTAACAAATGCTTATAATGCGTATATTGGCGATGAAAAATTTAAAGCAGAAAAAGTAAAAGGTTACGTTAATATTTTTCTTGCGGATATTATTCCGTGTCTTCAATTCAGAGAGGCAGTGAATAATCATACGGAAATGCTTTCGAGCGTGCTTTCTTATTGTGTTGAGCACTATAAAGACAATATAAGTCTTGATGAAATGTCAAAAGAACTGCACGTAAGTAAATATTATATATCTCGTCTTTTCAGTGAAAAAATTAAAATTGGCTTTAACGATTATATTAATATGCTTAGAATTAACGATGCCAAGGAACATTTGATTAAAACCAATGATTCAGTTACTGAAATCGGTATCAATGTAGGCTATAATACAATCAGATCTTTTAATAGAGCGTTTTTGTCGCAGACGGGAATGCAACCAAGAGAATATCGTAATGTCTATCGCAATAACAAGGATAAAAATGAACAAATTGCAGGATTTTCGACTATTCAACGAAATGTTGCGGAAAAAGAGGAAAAATCATTTGTTAATGTTGGAAATGATTTTGAATGTTGTTTTTGATAAGAAAAGGTGAAGCTATGCGCTTCACCTTTTTTAAATAAATGGTCTTCTGTCTAAAACAAGTCTTAAAGGTTTTGATGTGATAATTTTTCCAGGAAGTGCACTTTGAAGTTCGCATAAACAACAAACAGAACCAAAAAGCATATGTAAATCATTAAAACCTTCGTCGTGCTCATAATCAATTGACAGCATAAAATTAATATATTTTTCAGCAAAATCTTCTAAAACCTTTTTTGCTTCGTGAAAACGATGTGGTGATTGGCGCATTGCTCTTGTCAGACAATAAACAACGTCAACGTCTATAAAAGTGCATCTTGTAATCAAACTGCCGTTTTCACTGTTTTCTACACCGTTTTGCATAAGAAAAATACAGGAATCAATAATTTTCTCGGGGAATTTTAATGGTCTTCTTTCTGCTTCGTGATTAAAAATATAGTGAAAGCCTCCTGCCATATACATATATAAAGGAGCTTCTTTTTTATCACCGTGAAAGAAGAAACCGTTTTCTTTGTCAGAATGTTCCCACATCCAGTCAAAATACCAGTCTTTCCACTCTAAACCAACCATATCAGTATTTGTAAGAGAGGGGAGTATGCCTGCGCCTTTATGGGATTGTGGCCAAGGATTTTGCCAGTTGACCTCGTTTTCAAGAAGGTCGTATAATCCTTCCTTCGTTGTATATTTTTCTAATGCTTTGCACTTGTATTTAGGTTTTTTATCAAGTAATTCAAGTGCGGCGGTGCAATGAGCGGTAGTATGAATTGTATGGTGAGTGGCTTCAGTAAAAAGACCTGTTTCAGCATCCTGCATATTCATAAGCACAGTTGCAAATCCTTCTCGTTCTTCCTCAGTTTCAGGAAATCTATTTATTGAATAAAGAATATTTAAAGCATCCGCGCAACCGTATTCGTTTATACCTAAATCACGGTTTTCGCCAAAAATCCAACGACTATATTGTCCGGGTGCAAGTTTGTGTTGTTCAACAGAATTTTTTATTATTTCAATAAGGTCATCAATATTTCGTTTTTCCATAATATTACCTAAGCCATTGTTTCAAGCATTTTTAAAGTAACTTCATATTCATATTCTTGGTTATTTTTATATTTGATAAATTGGTCGCACATATATTCACCCATACGTTGAACTTCGTTGCCAAGGCTGCCTGCAATATGTGGGGTAAGTATAACGTTTTTAAGTGTGTAAAATTTGCTGTCTTCAAGCGGTGGTTCCGGGAATGTAACGTCAAGTACTGCTGTAACAAAGGGTTTTTCGATAAGAACTTTTATAAGGTCTTCTTCAATAACCTGTGCACCACGACCTGTATTTATAAATACGGCATTGTCTTTCATAAGTTTAAATAAATCGTAGTTAAACATTCCGACAGTTTCAGGAAGATTTGCAACGTGATTTGAAATTACTTGGCAATTTGCAAAAATATCTTCAAGGGAAGCTTTTGTTACACCAAGGTTTTTTGCCTTTTCGTCTGAAAGAAATGGGTCATAAACAAGAACATCAAGTTTAAAACCTTTTAACATTTCGATTACCATTTTACCAATCATACCTACGCCGATAATGCCGACTTTTGTATTGTAATTTCCGGGCATTTTAAAGGCGTATTCTATTGCTTTTGCTCTATCATCAGGTCGTTTTATTAATTTTGATGAAATAAAATAACCTTTATTTGCAAGAAGAATTTGTGCAA
>JAZROC010000385.1:0-12982 GCA_045648525.1 Clostridia bacterium | reverse complement strand
CATAAGAAGATTAACGCCAACTGACATATTTGCAGAGCGCATAATAGCAACGTTTTCTGACGCGTATTCAATAGAGCTTACGTCGTTGGCATTATAGCCCGTTGAGCAAAGAACCATAGGAATGTGCTTTTTCTGTCCGTAACGTAAAAGTTGGGGAAGTGCTTCAGGACGTGAAAAGTCGATGATTACGTCCGCAGCTTCTTTGCATTTTTCAATATCGCTGTAAACGGGAAAATCAAAACCAGTGGCTTTTGCAGCCATAACGTCAACACCTGCAACAACGGTAAATTCGTCGTTTTTTGTTGTCTGGTCAATAACTACTCTGCCCATTTTGCCCATGCAACCGGAAAGAATTATTTTTAACATATATATCCTCCCACAAAATTAAAATTGAATGCCGAAAGCTTTCATTTCCTTTTTAAGATACTCAAGGTTTTTCTCGCTCATATCGCAAAGTGGAAGGCGAAGATTACACTTGCCGTAACCCATAAGTGATGCAGCGGTTTTAACGGGAATAGGGTTAACCTCACAGAAAAGAGCTTTAACTAATGGGTGAAGCTTTAACTGCATCTCAGTAGCTTCCTTAATGTTGCCCTTAAAGAAGTCATCACACATTTTATGCACTTCGTAAGGAAGAATGTTTGAAGCAACGGAGATAACGCCCTTGCCACCAACAGATAAAACGGGAACGGTAATTCCGTCATCACCTGAATAAACGTCAATCTTATCCTTAATTTTTGCGCAGATATCTGTAATCTGATCCATATTTCCGCTTGCTTCCTTGATAGCAGTCATTGTTTCAAGTTCAGCTAAACGAACCAATGTATCAGGAGTAATGTTTACGCCTGTTCTTCCGGGAACGCTATAGCAGATAACCGGAAGAGGTGTCGCTTCACATACAGCTTTAAAATGGCGGTATAAGCCTTCCTGAGTACATTTATTGTAGTAAGGTGTAACAACCAACAAAGCATCAGCACCTGCTTCGTAAGCAACCTTTGAGTTGCTTACTGCAATGTGAGTTGCGTTTGAACCTGTACCAACAATAACAGGCACACGCTTGTTTATGTAGTCGATGGCAAATTTAACAACTTCAGCTCTTTCTTCATAGGTCATCGTAGCTGGTTCGCCTGTTGTGCCGCAAACCAAAAGAGCATCTGTGCCGTTTTCAATCTGAAAATCAATAAGACGCTTAAAAGCATCAAAGTCAACGCCGTTTTCAGTAAAAGGTGTAATCAAAGCAGTTGCACTGCCTGTAAAAATAGTATTTTTTCTCATAATTCTCACTTCTCGATAAAGCCCTGTGCAACAAGAAGTTCAGCCATAAGAACTGCACCGCCTGCGGCACCGCGTAATGTGTTATGTGACATACAAACGAACTTGTAGTCATACTGTTTGTCATCTCTTAATCTGCCGATTGAAACAGCCATACCGCCTTCTAAATCACGGCAGGTCTTAATCTGGGGTTGATTGTCCTCTTCAAAATAGTTAAGGAACTGTTTTGGTGCAGAGGGAAGATTGAAAATCTGTGGATCGCCCTTGAAGTTTTTCCAGATTTCAAGAATTTCTTCCTTTGAAGGCTTTTTATCAAAGCTTACAAAAACAGCAGCGGTGTGTCCGTTTGAAACGGGAACACGGAAGCACTGTGTTGTAATATTGGGTGTTTCGGAAGGTACGATAACACCGTTTTCAACGTGACCCCAAATTTTTAAGGGTTCATTTTCGCTCTTTTCTTCTTCGCCACCGATAAATGGGATAAGGTTATCAACCATTTCGGGCCAACGGTCAAAAGTTTTACCTGCGCCTGAAATAGCCTGATATGTGCAGGCAAGAGCTTTCTTAATACCGAACTTTGAAAGAGGGAAGAGTGCAGGAACATAGCTCTGAAGTGAGCAGTTTGATTTAACTGCAATAAAGCCCTTCTTTGTGCCTAAACGCATTTTCTGTGCAGTAATAACTTCAGAATGGTCAGCATTAAGCTCGGGAATAATCATAGGAACGTCAGGTGTTCCGCGGTGTGCTGAATTGTTTGAAATAACTGCAACTTCAAGTTTTGCATATCTTTCTTCAAGTGCGCGGATTTCTGCTTTAGGCATATCAACTGCGCAGAAAACCATATCAACCATTGATGCGATTTTTTCAGCATCTTCAGTTGCATCTAAAACCATCATTTCGTTAATAAAATCAGGAACAGGTTTATCCATTACCCAACGGTCGCCAACAGCTTCTTTGTAGGTTTTGTTAGCTGAGCGTGAGCTCGCTGCAAGAGTAACAACGTTAAACCACGGATGGTCTGCACCAAGCGTAATAAAACGCTGCCCAACCATCCCGGTTGCACCTATAATACCAACATTTAACTTTTCCATAAAAAAATCCTCACTTATACATAAAGTTATGATTATAATACCATAAAACGTAATTTATGTAAAGCAAATACGTGAAAAATATGGCGTTTTTTTAATTTCTTTCTGCTTGCAAAAAACAGTATAAAATGTTATAATTATTCTTGATTACCGAAAGGTTAAAAGCGTTTCGACAAGCCGGTTTTATTAATCTGTATAAAAATAAAATCGATGATTTTTATTAAAAACTTTGAATTGGCAAAAAAGTCTGCCAAAACATTGTTTTATTTGACTACATTTAATATTACTAAAAAGGATAAAATAACATTGTCATTAACTTTTTGTGCTTTAGGCAGCGGAAGTAAGGGAAACTCTTATCTTGTTGCCACTGAAAAAAATAAAATACTTGTTGATGCAGGTCTTTCAGCAAAAGCTATAGCCGAAAATCTTCAGCAATTAGGTGTATCACCTTGTGAAATTGACGGTATAATCGTAACACACGAGCATGCTGACCATATCGGCGGTGTCCGCGTATTTTCAAAAAAGTACGACGTGCCTGTTTACGCCAATGAGAAAACTATGGCGGCTATTTTGCGAAAAATTCCCGACCTTGCTTCAAAAAATGTCAGAACCTTTGAAAACAGCAAAAGCTTTTTTATTGGGTCCTTTGATATTTCTCCCTTCAAAACACCGCACGATAGTGCCTGCTCATGCGGCTTTTCGGTTTATTCGGGAATGAATAAAATCACTGTCGCAACTGATTTAGGTCATATAAACAGCAGTATTCTTGAAAATCTTAAACATAGCGACATTTTGGTCCTTGAATCAAACCACGACCTTGAAATGCTTATAAAAGGTCCATATTCACCGTTTTTGAAGCAAAGAGTGCAGGGACCGAGAGGGCATCTTTCCAACGAACTTTGCGGTCAGACTCTTGCGTATTTATTGGATTATGGCTTAAAACAGGTTATTCTTGCACACTTAAGTGAAGAAAATAATACACCCGAAATTGCATATAATACAGTATGCACACACCTTGGTAAGCGTGGCGCAAAAGACGGAACTGACGTTAATATTGAAATTGCTATGCAACATACAAGAGGCAAATGCTTCAGAATGATTTAGAGGTTTTATGATAAACGGAAATTTAAAAGGTATAAAAACATTTATAAGAGAGAAAATTGAAAATCTTGATGGACTTAAATGTGATGCTTCAAAGTTTATTGAGGATGAAATTGCCGCTATATTAGGTGAAATAACTTCACAGTTAAATAAAGAAGTGTGCATCTATATTTCACGTCAGGGTGAAATTCTTTACGTGAATTTAGGTGAGGAAGACAGGGCATCTTTGCAGGGCATTTCCTTAAGAAGAAGCAACAGTCGTCTTTCAGGTTTAAGGTGTATCCATACCCATCCGGGCGGAAACGGTCATCTTTCAGGCGTTGATATTGAAAGCCTTAAAAAATTAAGGTTTGATTCAATGTGCGCAATAGGTGTTGACGAACAAGGCACAACCAACGTTTCAATGGCAATTCTGTCTGATAATGAGCAAGGCTACAATTATTATACTGCTTCAAGTGTTGAAAAAATTCCTCACGATTTCTGGATAAATGAAATTTATGAGGCAGATAGAATAATTAAGCACGAAACCTTTGAAGAACAGGAAAATGAAAAAGAACGTGTTATGCTTATCGGCACTGATGCGGATTCTTTGGAGGAACTTGAACGTCTTACTGATACTGCAGGCGGTGAAACCATTTACAAAGCAGTACAAAAAGGCGCAAGGGGGATAATTGGCAGAGGTAAAATATCAGAGCTTTCCTTAATCGTTCAGTCAAAAAATATTGACCTTGCTGTGTATGATGATGAATTAACACAGTCCGAAGCCAATATGTTAGAGCAGGAATTAGGCGTTCCCGTAATTGACAGAACCGCCCTGATTCTTGATATTTTTGCAATGCGCGCCGCAACAAAGGAAGGTAAAATGCAGGTTGAGCTTGCGCAGCTTCAGTATAGACTTTCGCGTTTAAAAGGCGAAGGTATTGCACTTTCACGTCAGGGGGGCGGCATAGGTACAAGAGGACCCGGTGAAGAAAAACTTGAAACTGACCGACGTCACATTAACCGTCGAATTTACGAACTTAAAAGTCAGTTGCAGCAGCTTTCACAAAGGCGCGGTCTTATGCGCAAGCAACGTAAAAAGCAGGAACTTCCGCAAATTGCGCTTGTTGGCTATACCAATGCAGGAAAAAGCACCCTTTTAAAAGCGCTTTCAGGCAGCGAGGTTTTCTGTGAAGATAAGCTTTTTGCAACGTTGGACCCTTTAACGCGCAGATGTGAACTTGATAAAGGGGTAGAGGTGTGTGTTACCGATACGGTTGGCTTTATTAAAAAACTTCCGCATCAGCTGGTTGAAGCCTTCCGCTCAACTCTTGAAGAAGCGGTTTTTGCAGATATTCTTCTTCACGTTTGCGATGGCTCAAGTGAAGAACTTTTCCTGCAAATGCAGGCGGTTGATGAAGTTTTAACGCAAATCGGTGCATCAAATATCCCAACAATTACGGTAGTGAATAAGGTTGATGCAATCCAAGGCGAAGCCGAGCCGGTTAAAAACGGTGTATATATTTCAGCCAAAAGTGGCGAGGGTATTGACAAATTAAAATCAGTTATCGTTGAAGAACTTAAAAAAATGCGGCAGGAGGTTACTTTAACCGTACCATATGCCCGCGGTGATATTTTGGCATATATTCATTCAAAATGTAAAATTGTTTCTGAAGATTATGAGAATGAAGGCACTAAAATTACTTTTTCAGCACCAAGTGAGGAAATCAACAGAATTATTTCAAGATTAAAATAAGCGAGGGTTTTCCTCGCTTATATCTTTTTTATAAGGTTTTAAGATAGCTTGCAACTTTTTCGGCTAAAAGTTTGTGTCCTTTTGTGCTTGGGTGTAAGCCGTCAGGCATAAACTCCATTTGTATAATTTCAATTGCAGGTTGCATACAACTTGTTTTATAAAGGTCAAGTATCGGTAATGAATAAAATTCACAGACTTCACGGATTATTTCAGCGTAAACTTTAAGAGTTGCCTTTGGCTCGCCGTTTCTGTCATTACCAATGTTGTTTTCGTTAAGGCGGTGCAGGGGAGTCATAAATACGACGGGCTTACCGGGGTATTTTTCAATAAGTTTTTGGCATAAAACGTGCATAGCACCGTAGAAAGTATATTCGTCTTTGTCCTCAAATGTGCCGACAGGTGCATCACCGTGTCCGTAATCGTTTGTACCGCCAAAAATAACAACTATGTCGGCATCGGCATCCATCTCGTCAACGCGTTTAACAAAATCATTTTTATCAAAAACTTCGTTGTAGGGATTTGTCTGCCTTGCAATTCGTGTGCCCGAAATGCCATAGTTTCTTACCGTTGCGCCTGTTATGCGCTGAAAAACGTCAGTATATCTGTTTTCGGTTTTATCTGCGCCAACGCCCTGAGTAATGCTATCACCTAAAAAATTTATTTTTAATCCGTTTAAATCCATTTTTTCTTCTCCTTTGCTTTTCTATATTATACATTTGTTTTTTGTATTAATCAAGAATTTTTTAACTTCAGATACTTTTCTTTTGTGGCGATACCGCCACGTATATGCCTTTCTTCCTTATGAATTTCCATAATTTTTTTTATTTCTTCATATAAATCAGAATTTATATTTTCAAGCCTCTCGGTAATGTCTTTATGTACCGTGCTTTTGCTTATCCCAAACTTTTTTGCCGCGCCCCGCACGGTATCGTGTGTATCTGATATGTATTGGGCAAGTTGAATCGTCCGTTCATAAACCCAATCGTTATACATAAAAAACCTCCCTTTAAGGAATTATTTTACTTAAAAATATTCCTATAGGGGAGGTATTAGAACTATTTTTTTATTGTATATACCACGTTCTGCTTACGTATTCGGTGCGGAACATAACGTATTCGCCCTTATAAATTTTAAAATCACAGCAATAATTATAAAAGTTTTTGCCAAAATAAATTTTAACGGGAATAGTCAGGTCACAATCTTCAAGCTGGGTATTTTTTATTGAGTCATAACCGATGGTAATACCTCTTTCAATGTCAGAAAGGTTACTGCGTAAACCTTCGGTAATTTCAACGCCATATACTTTAAAAAGCTCTTTTAAAGTTGCTTTTTCATCATTGCTTAAAAGCACGTCTGAAGAAAATTCAAAGGAAATAAATTCAGGCTTTTTCTCAACGTTTTTATTAATAACTGTGTTTGCCACGTAGTCAGTTGCTTCATAAATTGCTTTTGCCAGATTTGAAGCGTTTTGCGGAATTTCAATTTTAACGTTACCCATAATTTCGTGAGAAACGTCGGAAACGTGCTGAACCTTTTCTTCGCAGCCTGTAAAAATCAAAAGAAGTATAAAAATCAACGATAAAAATTTTTTCATACATAACCTCAAAAAACAGATTTCAAAATATATTATACAGTATTTTACCATAGTTTGCAATAAAAAATCGAAATGTTTGTGAAAAATCGTTTTTTATAAGGTTGTTCGCTTTACAGAATTAAAAATATTTTGTATTATATATACTAATATGATAAAAGGGATATTTTGCCCATTTTTTTAAAGAGGTATTTTTTGTGGAAAAAATTACGTTTAAACAGTCATATGCAAATATGATAGAACTTATCAAAAAAAGCAAAGGTTTGTTTTTTACAGCATTTCTGCTTGTGCTCATTCCCGTGCTTATAATTAATTGCTATTCTTTTTACGTGGTATATGGCGGAACGGGATTGAATTATTCGGCAGTTGAAAATATTGATTTCAACTCTATGCTCACAGGTAGCAGTGATGCCGTTATGAAATTTCAGGAAGCATTGTATAAAATATTTCCAGAAACTGACTATAAGCAAAGTCTCGGTGATGGATTTCTTGATATATTAAGCACACTTATGATAATCGTTTTTGATGCGTTTGTAATACTTTTAGCTTCAGGCTTTGTTTTTGAAAAAGAAAACGGCGCTACTGCAATTCTGAAAGCATCTTTAAGAAAAATTCCTGCAATGCTTTTTTTCAGTATACTTGCTTCGTGGGTAGTTTTAGAAGTTCAAAGCATTATATATTCAAGCGTGTTTATGCTTTTTGCATCACTGAAAACTGCTAATCCGCTGTTTATGTATTCCTCAATAGCATCTATGCTTATGCTTACTGTCGGTGCCATATTTTTATCAACGTGGGTTCTGCTTTTCGTAAGATATATGGCGATATCATATGTAAGTGGCAGATGCCGTTTTATGCTGGCTTTCGGCTATACGCGCGAGGTTTTAAAGGGCAGTGTATGGAAAACTATGTTTAAAATAATGCCTTTTATAATTTCAGGTTTTATTCTGCCTTTATTTATACAGGCAACGGCAATCGCCTTTGGCTATAGAATTAAATTTGCGTTATGTCTTGTCTTATTAAGCGTAATAATTGAATTGTTTGTTTTTATGCTTATGTGGATATATACAGTACCTGAATTTTTCCATCAGGAAAAAGTATCAGGTATTCAGAAAAAGATTCACGATATGATTATGCAGGCAATGAATATGCGTAAAAATGAGCAAACTGAAGATAATAACAGTGAGGATGAAAAGGAGTAACTTATGGAAAACAAAAAAATGATGATATTGCCTTTAAGAGGTGTAGTAGTATTTCCCAATATGACAATAAACGTTGAGGCGGTAAGGAAAAAAGCCATTTCTGCCATCGAGGAAGCTATGGCGGGGGATAGCCTTGTTATGTTGGTTTCACAAAAAGACCCTGAAACAAAAGAGCCTACAGGCGAAGATATTTTTTCAGTGGGCACCGTTGCAAAAATAAAGCAGTTGTTGCGCCTGCCGGGCGAAGGAGTAAGGATTGTTGCGCAAGGTCTCCAAAGGGGCAGGATAGAAGACTTCTTCGTTGATGAAGAAAGTTTTTGCGGAACCGTTTCTGAAATTGAAGAAATTCAGGAGTTTGACTTAATTGAAGCCGAAGCCCATATGCGTATGGTAATCGGCGAGCTTGAGCTTTATACAAAAAACGGCAAAAAAATCCCTGCTGACGTTGTTCAGGCTGTAAGAAATATGCGCGCACCGGGTCTTGTTGCCGATACCGTTGCCGCGGCTGTTGTTGATGATATGGTTAAGCGTCAGGAGCTTCTTGAAGCCTTTGACCCAATTGACAGACTTGAAAAACTTTTTGCATTTTTAAATAATGAAAATCAGATTTTATCCATTGAACAGCGCGTGCGCAGCAGAGTAAAAACTCAGATGGATAAAGCACAGCGCGACTATTATCTTCACGAACAGATAAAAGCTATTCATCATGAATTAGGCGATAGTGACGAATCGTTAAATGATGAGCTTCTTAAAAAAATCAAAGCAAGCAAAATGCCTATGGAAGCAAGAAAGAAGGCAGAAAAAGAGCTTTCAAGAATGGCAAAAATGCCTGCGGCTATGCCTGAAACTGCAATTTTAAGGGCATACGTTGAAACCTTAATCGAACTTCCATGGAAAAAACAGACGGAAGATAACCTTGACCTTGACAACGCGCAAATGATTCTTGACCGTGACCACTACGGTATGGATAAGGTTAAGGAAAGAATAATCGAATATCTTGCAGTGCGTGCGTTATCCAACTCAATGCGCGGTCCTGTTCTTTGTTTCGTAGGCCCTCCCGGTGTCGGCAAAACCTCAATAGCAAAGTCAATCGCTGAAGCCGTTGGCAGAAAATTTGTCCGTATGAGCCTTGGCGGTTTACGTGACGAAGCTGAAATCAGAGGTCACAGAAGAACCTATGTTGGCGCAATGCCGGGCAGAATTATTACTGCAATGAAGCAGGCAGGCACAGTTAACCCTGTTTTCCTGTTTGATGAAATTGATAAAATGGCATCTGATTTCAAGGGCGACCCATCAAGTGCTATGCTTGAAGTGCTTGACCCTGAACAGAACAACTCCTTCAGGGATAACTTTTTGGAAGTACCCTATGATTTAAGCAACGTAATGTTTATTACTACTGCAAACTCACTTGAAGGTATTCCGGGTCCATTAAGGGACAGAATGGAAATAATTGAGCTTTCAAGCTATACCGACGTTGAAAAGCTTCACATTGCACAGGATCATTTGATGGCAAAGCAGTTAAAGGAAAACGGTATGTCTGTTGGCGACGTTACCTTAACTGATGAAGCAATGCTTCACGTTATAAATAACTACACACGCGAAGCAGGTGTCCGCTCACTTGAACGTCAGATAGGTCAGCTTTTGAGAAAGTGTGCCTGCAAGTTTGTTAAAAATGGCAGACGTGCAATAAAAATTGAAAAAAATAATCTTGAAGAGCTTATCGGTAAAATCAAATATCATCGCGATGACGTAATTCTCGAAAATAAAGTTGGCTCTGCAACAGGTCTTGCGTGGACAAGTATCGGTGGCGAAACTCTTGAAATTGACGTTACAACTTATATTGGCGGCGGCGAACTTCTTTTAACAGGTCAGCTTGGCGACGTTATGAAAGAGTCTGCCCGTACCGCATTTTCTCTTATAAGAACCCGCGCCGATAAATTTAATATTCCCAATGAATTTTTTAAGGAAAAGGATATTCATATTCACATTCCCGAAGGCGCAACGCCCAAAGACGGTCCCTCTGCAGGTGTTACTATGTTCACGGCAATGGTATCGGCAATAACGGGCATAGCAGTCCGCGGTGATACTGCAATGACAGGCGAAATTACTTTGCGCGGCAGAGTGCTTCCCATCGGTGGACTTAAAGAAAAATCTCTTGCGGCATTCAGGGGCGGTATAAGAAGAATAATTATACCTATTGACAATCAGAAAGATATTGACGACGTTCCCCTTGAAGTAAGAAATAATATTGAATACATTCCCGTTGATAACGTAGATGCGGTTTTAGAAAATATTCTTGTAAAGGATTAAGAAACAAATGATAATTAAAAAAGCAGTGTACGACTATGGCTTTGCCTATTCGTCACAGTATATTGATAAAAACTTGCCTGAAATTGCTATTGCAGGCAAGTCAAACGTTGGCAAATCAAGCTTTATCAATATGATTTGCAATAACAGTAAACTTTCAAAAGTGGGACAGACTCCTGGCAAAACCACACTTATAAATGCATTCAGAATAAATGACAGTTTTTATTTTATGGATTTTCCCGGTTATGGCTTTGCAAAGGTAAGCGATAAGGAAAAGGAACGCTGGGCAGGTCTTATGGAAGGCTATCTTGCACGATCTGAACAACTTAAAGGCGTAATTCTCTTAATTGACATTCGCCACAATCCCTCCGAGGGTGATATAGATATGGTTAAATGGCTTTCCTACTATCATATACCTTTTATTGTTGGCGCAACGAAAGCCGATAAATTAAGCGCATCACAAATACAAAAAGCAATTAAAACGTTATCGGTTGCAACAGGTATAATTGCAAATATGATAATTCCTGTTTCTTCCGTTAAGAAAACAGGCAAGGACGAAATTTTAAATAAAATTGACGAAATGCTTGAAAGAGAAAGTGAATAAAAATGGAATTTTATCGTGATTTTGTATGTGCTTGTGGCAAAAAACACACGGTGGAAATAAAAGACGTTGTTGTTGAAAAAAATGCAATTCTGAAAATAGCAGATTTCATAGTAAATAAGCAAAAAGTCTTTGTTCTTGCTGATAAAAAAACCTTTGAAGCGGCAGGAAAAAAGGTAGTGTCAGTTTTAGAAGCACACAATATAAAATATTCTTCTTTTATATTCGCTGACGAGGTTAATCCTGACGAGGAAAGTGTCGGTTCAGCGATAATGCATTACGATTACAGTTGTGATTTTATCATTGCGGTGGGTTCAGGTGTAATTAACGATATCGGCAAAATTCTTGCGGCGGTTACCAAAAATCCGTATATGATAGTTGCTACTGCACCGTCCATGGATGGTTATGCCTCCAAAACTTCGTCAATGGAAAGGGATTCTCTAAAGGTTTCCCTTAACTCCACTTGTGCTGATTACATAATAGGTGATATTGACGTTTTAAAAAATGCACCGCTAAAAATGCTTAAAGCGGGTCTTGGCGATATGCTGGCAAAGTATATAAGTATCTGCGATTGGCGAATTGCAAACGTTGTAGTTGATGAATATTATTGTGAAGAAGTTGCATCGTTAGTAAGAAGCGCATTGAAAAAGTGTGTGGATAACGCAGAAAAACTTTTGCAACGGGATGAAGAAGCCGTCAAAGCAGTTTTTGAAGGTCTGGTAATTGGCGGTGTTGCAATGGCATATGCAGGCGTTTCGCGTCCTGCTTCAGGTGTTGAGCATTATTTTTCTCATTTATGGGATATGCGCGGTCTTGAATTTAACGCACCTGTTGACCTTCACGGCATTCAATGCGGCATAGGCACATATCTTGCCGCAAAACTTTATGAAAAAATAAAAACCGTAACACCCGATAAGGAAAAAGCAAAAAAATACGTTGCTTCTTTCAGCGTTGAACAATGGAACGAGGTTTTACGTAAACTTGTCGGCAAAGGTGCCGAAAAAATGATTCTTCAGGAAGAAACTGACCAAAAATATTCAAAGGAAAAACATTCGGCGCGGTTAAATAAAATTATTGAAAACTGGGATAAAATAATCAGTATTATAGATGAAGAAGTTCCTTCGTCAGAAGAAATTGAAGCATTACTTAATAAAATTGAAGCTCCCCAAATACCCGATGAAATAGGCATAAATGATGATTTGCTTACCTATTTCAAAGCAAGCAAGGATATCAGAGATAAATACGTTTTATCAAGGCTCTATTGGGATTTAGGAATCATTGATACCGCATTTTAAAAATATGTAAGAAGGTAGCATAATGAAAAAATTTAAAATTGATTTTCTTTCAATACTTCTCTTAACCAATATGCTTTTTGTAGGCGCATTTTTTGAATACGTTTCCTGTTTAACGTCTATTTTACTGATAGGTTATCTTATATACATATACAATAAGCGCGGCAAGCTCATTATCAGAAAAAACATTTCGTTTATTGCAATAACAGCAATGGTATTGTTTTATGGTTTAAGTTGTTTCTGGGCTATTGATTCGGGTATGGCGCTTATCGGCTTTTTTAAATTTATGCCGCTATTGTTATTTGCGCTGGTTCGTATGCAGGGCGAGGGTAAGGATGCCATAAAATATTTGCCATACGTTATGGCTGTTATGACTGTTGTAACAGGTGTCCTTATGCAGTTTGAAATGTTTAAGGAAAACTTTTCCGTTGCAGGCAGACTTGCAGGAACCTTCCAATATCCAAATACCTTTGCAATAGTCCTTCTTGTAAGTCAACTGATGCTTTTGAAAAAGGAAAAACGCAATATAATTGATTATATTTCAATGTTTGTTATTCTTGTCGGCATATTTTTATCAGGTAGCCGAACGGTGTTTGTCTTTACGGGAATATTTCATATAATATATTTCCTTTTTAATAAAAACAAAAAGGAAAAATTGATTTTCTTCAGTTGTTTGTTCGGCGCAGTTGCTATGTTTGTTGGCTTCTGTATTGTAACGCAAAGAACTTCGTTGTTTAACAGACTTTTATCAATTTCTATTTTTGAAAGTAGTTTTATCGGCAGAATATTGTATTCC
>JAZROC010000384.1:0-2439 GCA_045648525.1 Clostridia bacterium | reverse complement strand
GCATCGATAACGTACCATTTACGTTCGATGTCAGCGGGTTTTGCGACAAATGATTTCATAGCAATACCTCCAAAAATATATATGCTTTATGCAAGCTTTATTATAATACTGTATTTCTCAATTTATGTCAAGCGAAATTTTATTATTTTTCACAATGTTCAAATATGGCATTTATAAGCTCGCAAACAAGACGAAGAACAAGCAAATAAACCACTGCAAGCGGCAAACAAAAGATAATCTGCCCTATGCCTGCAAAAACAAAGCCATCGGCAATATTTACAACACCTGAAACAAAAGTTACAAGAACATTCACAGCAATAACTATCGCCATAACATAGTAAACAATGCTAACAAGTTTTTTACCGTAGCGATTTTCTAAACTTAAAAGAGATTTGAAATCAAAATTCATAATAAAATCCTCACTTTATTAAAAACAATATATTACAGACGCTATTCTTTTTGCCGCTTCTTTCAGCGATGAAACATACGCAAATTCATCAGGTGTATGGATAAAATCACCTGAAACACCTATAGAATCAATCGTTGGTATACCTTTTGATGTGGTATCAGCCGCATCAGAGCCACCAAGGCTTCCCCGTGCAGACAATTCAGGAAGACCCACTTCTTTATAAATTTTATTTATTTTTTCGAGCAACTCAAAGTTTCTGTCGCATTTTTCCATTGCGGGACGTAAGCCAATTCTTTCAACTGTGGCGCTCGTGCCAACAACTGTAGATTTGTTTGCAATTTCATATGTTACTTTTTCAGCTAATTCAAACTGTTCGTTATTAACAAATCTATATTCAACAACAAAAGTACATTTATCAGAAACCGTATTGGCTTTTGTTCCACCATTAATAAGGCCACAGTTTGAAGTTAATCCTTTATTATCTTTGAACTTCTCAAGCTCAATGATTTTATTTGCCGCTTCAAGTATTGCACTTGCGCCACCTTCAGCACAACGTGACGCATGAATTGCTTTTCCCTTGACTTCAATACGATACCGTGAAATGCCTTTTCGCCACAAAACAGCAGTATTATTTTTTATACTTTCGCAATTCAAGAACGCAACTGCATCCTTTGCTTTTTCACAGATAAAATTAATAGTTGCTTTATTGCTTAACATACTGTTAACTTCTTCATCGGTCTGCAAAAGAAGTTTTACAGGACGTTTATCAAAACCAGCTTTTTGTAAAGCTACCATTGCTTCAAGGGCGGCAACAGTTCCACCTTTACAATCCATAACCCCCGGACCATAAATTTTGTTGTCCTCAATTTTTACTGCAGGTGTTCCAAAAGAGCCAACTGAATGAACGGTATCAAGATGTCCTGATACACAAATAGGCTTTTCCTTTGATTGACTATTCATTGTAATGCAAACAGCATTGCCCGAAAAATCATTTTCAAGAACTTCGATTTGCCAGCCCATTTTTTTAGCAACATCAATAAAATACCCACAGGCAATATCTACGCCCTGTTTAAAATCAGTAGGACTTTCAGCATTTGAAACGTCAACCCAGAATTTGATATACTCGTCATTTATACTATCAATAATATCGAAAAGATTTTCACACACAACAATATACTCCAATAAAAATAAAGCTTCCGCCAATATAGCAGAAGCGTTATTAATAGTATAAATCAAGTGTGAATTTTTGTCAATATTATATAAATCTTTTTTGTCCCATAAAGAACAATGCCAACGTGCCTGGACCTGAATGTGAGCCAATAACTGCACCAATATGTCCGATAACAAAAGTGCAATCAGGATATTTTTCAGAAATCATATTTTTAAGGGTTAATGCATCATCAATGCAATCGCCATGACTTATGCAGATTTCCTGACCATTGATATCTTGACCAAATTTTTCCATATCATCAAGCAATGTGCGAATAGCGCGCTTTCTGCCCTTAACCTTTGCATGAGGAACAAGTTTGCCCTCACTATTACATTGAAGAACCGGTTTAATATCTAAAAGAGTGCCGACAACCGCACTTGTTTTTGACACTCTGCCACCTCTTTGAAGATATTTTAAGTCATCAACGGTAAACCAAAGCATAACATTGTGTTTATTTTCTTCTGCCCATTCAACAATCTCTTCAAAACTTTTTCCTTCATCGCGTAATGATGCAAGTTTCAAAGTAAGCAAACCTTCACCAAGCGATGCCCCCAACGAATCAACCGAGTGAATTTTACGTTCAGGAAATTCTGCTTTTAATTCCTCTATTGCATTAAGAGAACCATTGTAGCTTCCGCTTAAACCTGAAGAAAGGCAAACATAAATAATGTCATCACCATTTTTTAATATAGGCTCAAAAAACTCTTTATAACTTTCAGTTATTATCTGGCTTGTACTGCATTTATCACCTGCACGCATACCGTCATAAAAAGCCTTGCAATCAAAACTTTCCGCAGTATATACACGCTCAGTGTCATTC
>JAZROC010000383.1:0-2157 GCA_045648525.1 Clostridia bacterium | reverse complement strand
AATACTTTTCTTGTTAAAACGTTGTCGTTGGGGTTTTTCTGATGGGCAAAGGTTCCGTCTATGGATTGTCTGTCCCACACGAACATATAATCGCACTCGTTATCACCTGACCAAAGAGCAAGAGAAGCGTGATTGCGGAATTTTTTAACGATAATTTCAGCTTCTTCTTTCAAAAGAGTCTGGAAGCGTTCGTCTTGTGGGTAAGCACCGCAAGCCATTGAGAAATCCTGCCAAATCATAATACCGTGCTCGTCGCAGTAATCGTATAACGCTTCCGTAGGATAAGCGTTACCACCCCAACAACGAATCATATTACATTGAAGTTTGTCCGTTAATTCAAGACCTCTCAAGGTAAACTCATCGTGGCGGGAGGGGAAAGCATCGGTAGGAACCCAGTTTGTGCCAAGGCACATTATAGGCTTGCCGTTTACAATAAAACGGAATGTACCGTTTTCACCTGAGCAAGACGTACGTTCAAGGTCGATAATGCGAATGCCAACCTTGAAAGAAACGGAGTCAACTTCCTCGCCTTTAAAGAAAAGAGTGAAAGTAGTATCGTAAAGATTTTGCTCACCGTGATTTTTAGGCCACCAGAATTTTGCGTTTTCAACGTCAATATGAAGTTTAGCGTTAACGGAGAATAATTTATGATTATATTCAAAAGTGCTTTCACCTGAAACACCTTTAATTTTAACGGAAAAATCTCTTAAATCGTCTTTTTCGGTAAAAATGCGGAAGTCTGCCGTCAATTTTGCATCCTTTCCGTTAATGTGGTTGGTGTAAAGTCTGTAATCTTCAAAGCGGTCAACATTTTTATAAACGATGCTTACGGGGCGCCACAAGCCTGCCGAAACTGTGCGGGGCATAATATCCCAACCGTACATATAAGGTGCTTTGCGGATTAAAAGTGAATCAACGTTGTATTTTTGTCCTCTGCAATTTGAATCAAAGGGAATATCGCGCACGTAAACGCTTGCGGGAATAATATGCACAACAACCTGATGCTTGCCGAAATCTAAATTATCAAGTTGGAATTCATAGGGGATAAGCATATTTTCGCAAAAATCAACAAACTCACCGTCAATAAAAATTTCAGCGGCGGTATCAATGCCCTCAAAAAGAATGAAAGCATCTTTGCCGTTATCAACAAGGTCAAATTCAGCAAAATACCATAAATGAGTACTTTCTAAATTCTGCACCTCTAAAATATTTTCGCCAAAGTATATGTCTTCGGGCAATTTTCCTGCTTTAATAAAATCAAGTTCAAAGTTGCCGGGAACGGTTGCATCAAGTATTTCAAAGCCTGACTTTTCAACCTCTGCAATAGTTAAAGGATAGCAGTCACTTTTTATGAAATCCGAGTGTTTAGCATGGGCTAATTTCCAGTTATTAATTAAAACCTTTTCCATAATTACCTCTCAAAAATATTTTCTTCTACCTGTGCGCAGATAGCGTGATATACCGGTAAATGCAATTCCTGAATTTTGTACGTTTCATTTTCAGGAACTTTTATACAAATATCGCAAATTTCATTTAATAAACCGCCCTTTTCACCTGTAAGACCAATGGTAAAAAGACCTTTTGCCTTTGCAGTTTTTGCGGCAAACGCAACGTTTTTAGCGTTGCCTGAAGTTGAAATTCCTAAAAATACGTCGCCTAAATTGCCTAATGCCTGAACAAGTTGAGCATAGTTTAATTGGGGGTCAACGTCGTTATTAAAGGCAGAAAGAGATGCCGTAAGGCTTGTTAACGGAATAGCAGGAATTCCCTTTTGTAATTTTGATAAAATTTCGTCCTCTAAATCAAGCTCGCCTTTTTCATAAGGACGCTTTTTCATAAATCCCTTTAAAAATTCGCCTGAAATGTGCTCACAGTCAGCGCAGGAGCCACCGTTACCGCACAAAAGAAGCTTGCTTCCTCTTTCGTACATTTCGGTAATAACGTTAACTGCCGCCTGAATATCGTCAGCGCAATTTTCTAAAATGGGATATCTTTTTACTGTGTCTTCAACGTAATTCATCATAAACCTCCTTGGCAACGGCAAGAGCCGCCACGTCGCCAATATTTTCATTTAAGTAGGGCGGAACAACTTCACAAACTTTAAGCGATGGGGTAAGAGCTTCAACGTTCAGAACTTTTTCCATATAGGGTTTTAAT
>JAZROC010000382.1:0-2722 GCA_045648525.1 Clostridia bacterium | reverse complement strand
TGAATTGCTTATTGAAGAAGGAAAAAAACTTCTTGAGGAGATAAAATAATGAAGGCAATAATAAATGCAATTATAGTTCTTCGCGACCACTATATACCAAACGGTGTTATTATTATTGAAAACGGCATTATAAAGGAGTTTGGCGAAAGCAGAAAAATTAACGTACCTGAAAATGCCGAGATTATTGACGCCAAAGGTCTTTACGTTGGTCCCGGCTTTGTTGATATACACACTCATTCTGACGGCTACGTGTTCTTTCAGGACGAGCCTGAAAGGGCAAGTCAGCACCATTTAAAGCACGGCACAACTACTCTTTTGCCTGCGCTTTATTATAGTATGGATACCCTTGGCTACGTTGAAGCAATTAAAAAACTTCGCACTGCTATGGAAAATCCAAAGTGTAAAAATATAGGCGGTCTTTATATGGAAGGTCCGTATCTTAACCCTAAATTCGGTTGTGACAGAGAATCGAATCCGTGGAAAGGTCCCGTCGATAAAACAAAACATATGCCCATAATAGAAGAAGCATACGATATTGCTCGTGTCTGGGCATTGGCACCTGAAAGAGAGAATATTCTCGATTTCGTTCTTGACGTTAAAGCAAAAAATCCCAATGCGGTGTTTACCGTTGCGCACAGTGAAGCTTCGCCTTACGATATTGAAGCGTTAATGCCATACGGTTTAAAAATCGGCACACATCACACAAACGCAACAGGTGACAGACCTATGTATCCTGAATGTCGCGGTGTCTGCGTTGATGAAGCGGTTAACTATAACAAGGAAATTTATGCAGAACTTATTTGCGATAGTCGCGGTATTCACGTTGACCCTTATATGTTAAGACTTGTCCGCAGAATTAAAGGCGATGACAGAATTATTCTGATTTCCGATGCCTATGCCTGCGACGGTCCTATCCCTGATGGATATGACGACGTTGACGATATCAACTTCGATTTTATGGGCGAAATTGCAGGCTCTAAAATGACTCTTGATATTGCTTGCCGCAATATGATGAAGCATACGGGCGCATCAATAGTTGACGTGTTTAAGTTTGCGTCGTTAAATCCCGCTACCTGCGTTGGTTTTTATGACAGAGGCGAAATTGCAAAGGGCAAGAGGGCAGACCTTGTTTTTGTTGACCATATGATGAAAGTTGAAAAAGTGATTTTTTCAGGAGAAGTAGTATGAAAGAATATATTATAACTCACGTGGAAAAAGCAGATTGGGCAAAAATTCCGCAAATCAATATTAATGAAGTTTTTGGAAAAAAGTATGATGACATAAGCGCAACAGCGCAAATTGCATATACTGATGATGCTTTTCTCGTGCATTTAAGTACAGTTGAAAAAAATTATCGCAAGGTTGAAACTGAAAGGCTTGGCTCACCCTGCGAGGATAGTTGCCTTGAATTTTTCTTCAGTCCAATAAATGGCGACAAGAGATATTTCAATATCGAATTTAACGCAAACGGTTGTATGTTTCTTGGTATAGGCAGTTCGGTTGACGACCTTACAAGACTTATTTTTGTAGAAGACGACCTTTTTAAACCGCAGATAATTGAAAATGAAAAGGGCTGGGAAGTTTTCTACAGCGTGCCTTTTTCCTTTATAACAAGATTTTTTAAGGAATTTAAGGCGGAAAAAGGTCAGCATATTTTTGCTAACTGCTATAAATGTTCAGATTTAGGCGAAAAGCCTCACTATTATACGTGGTGTCCTATTGTGGAGTTGCCACGCTCGTCATTCCATAATCCTGATTGCTTCGGCAAAATGATTTTCGGTTAATAAATTTTAACATATATAATGTAAAGGAGAACGAAAAAAATGAAAGACATTATTTTTGACCCCCCAACAAAATTTGATTTTAAGTGCGGAGATTACGTGCCCTTTAAAGACCGTGAGGTTTGCGAACGCCTTCGCAAGTTAAGCGGCAAGGACCTTGAGAAGCATCCTAACCCCGATTTCAATATTAAGGTTATGATGAATCCTCATCCCGTGCTTATTGCAACACTTTTTTCACGTATTAAGGCAGCTTCAGAAGCAGGCAAGAAGTACACAATGATTTTAGGCAATCCTGAACCTGAAACATATATTCCTCTTGCACAGCTTATCAACTATTTCCAGGTTGACTGCTCAAAGCTTCACATCTTTGCTATGGACGAATGGGCTGACGATATGGGCAACATCGCCCCTGAAACTTACGAATCAGGCTTTGCACATTCAATGCTTAAGTATTTCGTATATCAGATTGACCCCAAATTGCGTATGCCTCTTGAAAACGTTCATTATCCCACAAACGCAAACATCGGTCACTATTCAAAACTTATCACCGAAATCGGTGAGGGCGGTGCTGATATCTGCTCATCATCACCCGGTTGGACAGGTCATATGGCATTTATCGACCCCGTTGATGAGTTTATGACCGACAATATCGACGAGTGGCTTAATATGGAAGCACGCATTGTAACACTTCATCCCCTTACCGTTGCACAGAACTCACTTCACGGTGTATTCGGTCAGTCCGGTTACATTGCCGCAGTACCTCCCAAGGCCGCAACTATCGGTCCTCTTGACGTTAAAAATGCAAGAGAGCGTATTGAGGTTCACGCACTTTTAACAAACAATACTTTCTCATCATGGCAGAGAATGACTTCACGTCTTGTTCTTCACGGACCCGTAACACCAAGTCGGATCGTAGCCATGTCGTTCTGTGAGCCAAGGAG
>JAZROC010000381.1:0-12114 GCA_045648525.1 Clostridia bacterium | reverse complement strand
GAATTCTGTAACCGCGGTTAACCTGAACCTTGCCGTTATCGTCAACCCAAGGAACCCTGAACTTAATAATTCTTTCAGGCTCAACCATTCTCTCCAAAACACCGCTTGTGATGTATTGGGGGCTCTTTTCTACAACGGGCTCAAGTGACTCAAGAACCTCGCGTACTGCCTGATGGAATTCAGGTTCGTTAGCATTACGCTTAATAACTGTTTCCATCAATTCCTGAAGATAAGGATTTTTGAAACTCATATAATTTTCCTTCTTTCAAATAATTTAAAAAGTTATACTTTTTATGGGAAATATTATATTACAATACTTTTTATCTGTCAAATAAATTGACAAATTTTTTTATTCAAATAAGAATTTTTTTATTGATTTATTCTTCGTAATAAGAATTATTAATGCAACTGAAGATACCGCACCTGCTAAACCTTGCATAAGATTTCCCGTCAATGTCAAAACAGCCATCGATGGACTTCCGGTTATTATAAATTCATATATAAAATAGCCTAAAACCATTATTATTTCCGCAACAACCGCACTAAAAACAGAAAATATAATCTTCTTATTTTTGGCAAACATCAAACCGACAACAAGAGCCATTATACCCTTTATAAAAAAGGTGCCCGGAGCATATATAGCATATCCTGCAAAAATATCAGCCAACATACTGCCTATTGCGGCAGAGAAAAAACCAAACACAGGACCTAAAATAACACCTGATGCAATTACAAAACAATCGCCAAGATTAAAATATCCACCACCAACAGGAAAAGGTACCGATATGTACAAAGTACACACGCAACACAGTGCGGCAAGTGCTCCTGCAAAAATTAAATTTTTCGTTCTTTTCATTTTAAACCTCATTATAAAATAATTCAATAATTTTTTTTGATATTTCGCTTGGTGTTTTATCTATTTTAACAGCAACATCCTTTATTTCATCATATAAAGAATATCGCTCATTATACATATTTTTAAGTGTTTCAATATTTTTTGAAAGTGGTCTGCCTTCTGTTGAAAGTTTTTCTAAATCTCGTTCAAGAAAAACCACAAAAGCATTTTGGCGAAGATAGTCAAAATTTTCTTTTCTCTTAATAATTCCTCCGCCTGTTGCAATAATTTGTGAAAGTTTTTGACCTGCTATAAACGCACACTCACTTTCTATTTTTCTAAAAACCTCTTCCCCGTCTTCTTTAAAAATTTCAGGAATAGTTTTTTCTGCTTTTTCAACAATCAAATCATCTATATCAATGATTTTACGGTTAAGCATTTTACTTAATTCAATGGCGATGGTCGTTTTACCACACCCCGGCATACCAACAAGAACAATATTTAAGGCGTCCCGTTCCATTTGAGATAACACTCTTTCGATTTCCGTGTCATCAATTTTTGTTTCGGTAAAAATTTCAGCCGCCAATTTGGCTTGCGCAACAAGCATTGATAACCCATTTGAATATTTTATCTTCATTTTTTCTGCATCAAGCAAAAGTTTTGTCTTTAATGGATTATAAATTATATCAACAACCGCTTCACATTTTGTGAACTTATGTAAATTTATCGGTGTTTCAATATTTTTAGGATACATTCCTACAGGTGTAGTATTGATAATTACTTCAGCATCAAAGTGTTTAGAAATATTATCATAATTATCCTCACCGCTTCTTGAAATAACAAAAATGCTTCTTGCACCAAAGTCTGATAAAACTGCATTTACAGTAACCGCTGAACCGCCGCTACCAAGAATAATGCATTTTTTCCCTTTTACGCAAATATTGCTTCTTGCTAAAAGATACGAGAAACCAAAATAATCCGTATTATATCCCGATAATGTGCCGTCATTTTCTCGTTTTATTGTATTAACACTACCGATTTTTTTTGCAAACTCGTCTATTCTATCCAAAAAAGGCATTACTGTTTTTTTATAAGGAATAGTCACGTTTATCGCAGAAAAATCAGATTCTTTTAAAAAACATTCAATCTCATCTTCAGGCATTTCAAAAAGAGAATAATCATAACCGCACAAATATTTATGTATTTGTGGCGAAAGGCTATGCGTCAACTTCTCCCCAAGCAAACCGTAAACTGGCTTCATCACACTACCTCAATATAACTGCCAAGATATTGGAATTTTTCTGCTTCGCTTTCAAGTTGGCCAAGAAGAACCTGAAACTTATCAGAATAAACAGAAACATCTATATCGAAATAAAACATAAACTCAAAATCGCTTCCCGGAATAGGACGACTTTCAAGCTTTATAACATTTATTCCCAATGCATTGAATTTTGATAAAACATTATAAAGAGCACCGGGTTTATGAGGTGTAACAATCATAAGACTTGTTTTGTTGGCACCAGGATAAATTTCCATTTTTTTGCTGATACAAATAAATCTCGTATAATTATTACCGTCATTTTGCACCGCTTCTTTTAAAACATTCAGATTATAAAGCTCTGCACATTTTTTTGAAGAAAGTGCGGCAATATTATTTTTTTCAGATTCAGCAACAATTTTCGAAGCAGTTGCAGTATTATCGCAAACGTGAATTTTTACATTTTTTAGTGTTGATAAAAATTCACTGCATTGATTTATTGCTTGTTCGTGAGAATAGATGTCCGTAATCTTTTCAAACTCAATTCCTTTTTTTACAAGCAAGCTATGATTTACGTGCAAACGAGTACTACGTACAATGCTAAAATTAAACTGTGCAAGAAGATCGTAAATCCTATTTACTGAACCTGCATTACTGTTTTCAAGAGGAAGGATACCATATCGACAAAAGCCACTGTCAACGGCACGAAAAACTCCTTCCCAGCTATTAAGATATGCTATTGAAGGATTCACAAATATTTTTTCGCAAGCCTGTTGCGAATACGCACCTTCAACTCCCTGACACGCAACCGTAGCACATTCAGGAAATATTTTTTCAGTTAAATTAATTGCTTCGTTTATACTTTCTTCATAGCTACTTTTTATGCCCAAATGTTTACTTTGATATGCGCGGCTTATGCCCATAATATAATTAAAAAACGTTCTTGTTTCTTGCTCATATTTTTCTCCTGCCAGATCTGCAACCTTATTTAAAAGTTCTCTTTCGCGTTTTCTGTCAAGCACAGGAAGATTATTTTCTTTTTTATATTCAGCAATGGCAGTGGCAATATCGAGTCTTTCTTTTAATATATCAACAAGTTGTGTATCAAGACTATCAATTTTTTCTCTCAATTCATCTATTTTCATAATAAATTTTCCATTTCTAACAAATCAAAATCATCAAAAAAACGTGGATAAGATTTTGCAACGGCTTCTTCTCCGTTAATTATTACAGCTTCTTTTGAAAAACACGATGCAACTGCCGCTGACATTACAATTCTATGGTCGTTTTCGCTATAGATATTTCCTCCATCTAATTGCTCTTTACCACAAATAACAAAACCATCGTCTGTTTTTTCAACAATTGCGCCTAAATTTTTAAGCATTGAATAAACACTTTCGATTCGATCGCTTTCTTTTATGCGAAGTCTTTGCGCATTAAAAATCCTCGTTTTTTCATTTGCTTTTGAAGCAATTACCGCAAGCACAGGCACAAGGTCAGGTATTTGCGATGCATCAATATCAATTCCGTTTAACTTGTTTTTTTTGACAATAACGTCGTTATTTTCCCAATAAATATCTGCACCCATTTGCGATAAAATATTTAATATTTCCTTATCGCCTTGTAATGAATTTTTATTAAGATTTTCTATTCTTATTCCTCTTTCTGAAACTGCGCCCATACAAGCAAAGAAAGCCGAATTTGACCAGTCCCCTTCTGCTAAAACCTCAATGGGACTATTATATTTTTGATTTCCCTTTATAAAAAATTGATTTTTATTTTCAACAACAGAAATGCCGAATTGTCTTACAGCATCAATGGTCATTTTTATGTATGGATACGATTCAATTTTACCAGTAACAGTAATAACGCTATCTCCATCAATTAACGGTAAAGCGAAAATCAATCCACTGATAAATTGGGAACTAACTTCGCCAGAAATTACATATTCCCCTGCCGAAAGCTTGTTATTACATTCCAGAGGAAAGCGCCCTTTCTCTGATAAAACAGCACCGTGTTCAACAAGTAGCTCATATAAAGGCGACAGCGGCCTTTCTTCAAGTCGTTCCGCCCCTATAAAGCTCGCATTAACACCTAATGCACAGACAATAGGTACAAGGAACCTATATGTTGATCCACTTTCGTTTAAGTTTAGAATTTTATTGGCACGCGGCTCTTCATATGGCATAACAAAAATATCATTATTTTCTATAAAAATATCTGCTAAAAACTTATCTAAACAATTAATCGTAGCATAAATATCTTTAGAAAAATTAACGTTTTTGATAACTGTTTTTTTATCACCTAAAGCCGCACAGATAAGCAATCTGTGAACATGAGATTTTGATGATATTGCCTTGACTTTGCCGGTTCTTGTGCCTGCATTTACTTTTCGCATTTCACACCTAAAATTAAAAGTTTTTTTATTGTATTTAAGTTTGTTTTTTCAATTTTGGCTTTGCCAATTTCTTCTACGACTATAAGATTAATATAATCACCATCGCGTTTTTTGTCACTTATAACTTTTTCAAAAATTTCTTCAGCACCAAAGTCAGTAGAAGTTGGTAAATTATTATTTTCTAATGCTTCGATAAGTAAGTTATAAACACTCTCATTAACCTCGCCTTTATGCACGAGAGCTTTAGTTAAAACGCACAATCCAATAGCAACGCAAGAGCCATGAGTAAGTTTAAACTCACTTAATGCTTCAATGCCATGACCGAAAGTATGACCAAAATTCAATATCTGGCGCAAACCGTTTTCAAATTCATCACAATTCACAACGTCGCGTTTAATTTCAACACATCTTGAAATTATTTCAACTTTGTCCCAAATTCCTGTTTTCACTTTATTGAATAAATTGCAATCGTATATCATACCATATTTTATAATTTCAGCCACACCGTCAGCATATACTTCACTTTTTAAAGTATCAAGCGTATCGGTATCACAAATTACAAGCGATGGTTGCCAGAACGCACCGAAAAGATTTTTTCCTTGCGGAAGGTCAACTGCAGTTTTACCTCCAACAGAAGAATCAACAGCTGCAAGAAGAGTTGTAGGCATCTGTACGAATCTTATGCCTCGCATATACGTAGCGGCACAAAAGCCTGCAAGGTCACCAACTACACCGCCACCTAATGCAACTATTATATCAGAGCGCGTAAAATGATTTTCAGCAAGAAAAGAAACAATATTTATAAGATTTTCAGTATTTTTGCTTTGTTCTCCATTGGTTATTACATATTTTTTTACCAAAAATCCTTCATTTGCAAAGGATAGCACCGTTTCATTTCCATACAATTCATCAACAACGTCATCAGTTATTATGCAAATTTTTGAAAAAGCAACTTTTTCTTTAACAAGTTTTCCTGCATTTTTCAACAAATTCTGACCGATAATAACTTCATATTCCTTTGAAGCATTTACCTTAACAATTTTCACTTGTCAATAAGTTCCTTTCTTTCTTTTCCATCTTTCAGAAGCTTTTTTAAAGTTTCCGAGTCATTATTTTCAAGAGCTACACTATATTTTTTAAGTTCGGAAATCAACGTGTCAATTTCCTTCTTTAAAAATTTATTATTTTCCATAAACAATTCAGTCCACATATCTTCATTAAGATAAGCAACCCTTGTTAAATCCTTGTAACTGCCTGCCGAAAATCCTTTATGTACCATTGCACAAGGACTTTTAACATAAGCATTTGAAACAACATGTGCAAGTTGCGACGTGAAGGCAATGTTTTTATCGTGAGTTTCTGCATCGGTTACAGTTATCGAGGAAAAACCTATTGACTTAAAAAAATCAGTTACCGAAGCAAGCAGTTCAATATCCATAGCTTTTTCAGGAACAAGTATCATTGAAGCGCCTTTAAAAAGATTTTCTCTTGAATACTTAAATCCTGATTTTTGATACCCGGCCATAGGATGCCCGCCAATAAATGTAAAATTATATTTTTTAGCTATTTCAAAGGCAGTAGAACATATATTTTGTTTTACACCACAACAGTCTACAACTATCGCGTTCTTCTTTATTTTATCTGCGTTATTCTTAAGCCACAGTAGTGTCGCTTCAGGATAAACAGAAATAAAAATATAATCACAATCCGAAATAGTTGTTTCATCAAGTGTTTTATCAACAACATTCATACACTTGGCAAACTCAACAGTATCGTTTTTTATATCAGAAGCATACACATAATAATCAGTATATGCTTTTATTGATTTAGCGAATGAGCCTCCAATAAGACCTAACCCAACAAGACCTATTTTCATTTTATCGCCTCACGTACTTTTTCAACTGATTTAGCAACTTCATCAAACTGATCAGGTGTTAACGATTGAGCACCATCACAAAGAGCCGCTTGCGGATTGTAGTGAACTTCAATCATAAGACCATCACAACCTGCGGCCGCAGCAGCCATAGCCATTGGTCTAACCAAACGCGCCATACCGCTTGCGTGGCTTGGATCAACAACAACAGGAAGATGCGTAAGTTCGTGAAGCATCGGAACTGCAGAAACATCCAGAGTATTTCTTGTGTACGTTTCAAAAGTTCGAATACCACGTTCACAAAGAATAATCTTTTCATTACCGCCTGCCATAATGTATTCAGCACTCATAAGAAGTTCTTTTAAATTATTGGCAAGACCGCGCTTTAAAAGAATAGGTTTATCCGTTTTTCCCAATTCTTTTAAAAGCTCAAAATTTTGCATATTTCTTGCACCAACCTGAATAATATCAACGTCCTCGAATAATGGAAGATGTTTAGTTGACATAATCTCAGTTACGATGGGCATTCCGGTCTCTTTTTTTGCTAATTTAAGAAGTTCCAAGCCTGTTGCCTGAAGTCCCTGAAAATCATATGGCGAAGTCCTTGGTTTAAATGCACCGCCACGCAAAAAAGCTGCGCCGGCTTTTTTAACGCGATTTGCAACTTCTATTATTTGTTCTTCTGATTCAACCGAACAAGGTCCTGCAATATAAGCAAAATGACCGCCACCAATTCTATTACCATTTATATCAATAATTGTATCATCGGGATGAAATTTTCGGTTTGCGCTTTTAAAAGGTTCGCTAATTCGCTTAACTGTTTCGATAATTTCAAGATTTTCAAGAAGTTCAATGTCTATCTTTGAAGTATCACCAATAAGACCTAATACAGTTGAATATTCGCCCTCTGAAATGTGTGTTGAAACTCCTTGTGTATTCAACCACTGTATTAATTTGTCAACTTGTTTTTGCTCTGTTCCCTGCTTAATTACCGCGATCATTTCTTGTTTTCTCCTTTATATAATTCTAATCATTTATAAAAAATTAGTCAAATAATTTTTGCAAAAGATATAAAAAAATGCAAGCTAAGATTTAATCATAGCTTGCACTGCATTTAACTTAATCAAATAAAATAAAAGTATACTATTTATCTGAATTATGGTATAGCAATGTAAGCCCGTTATTCTGCCAATAATAAGCATAAACTGCGGACTTCATAAAGACTGCATAATTAAAACTGTCTATACGATTTAACATTGCCTTACCTCCTGAATTTTTTCGTATTATACTCCTTGAAAATTTAATTGTCAAGAATTTTTTATAACTTTTTAAAAATTTTTTTAGTTAATTAGCGGATTATCATTTCCTTCAATCATATCAATTACGCCTTTTACAACATTTTCTGCCATTGCATACACAACTTTTTCTGTGTAAAAAGCTGTATGCGGCATTAAAAGAACGTTTGGAAACGACCTTAAAAGTGCCATCTGTGTATTGTTAATTACGTCGCCTGAACGATTATAGTAATAAAGACCATCTTCATTTTCTAAAACGTCAAGTCCTGCAAAACCAACTTTTTCCGCAACAATAGCATCAATTAATGCATCAGTATCAATTAAAAGACCACGTGCGGTATTGATTATCATTACACCATCTTTCATTTTGTTAAAACGCTCTGCATTTAAAAGATGCGTATTTTCTTCGGTAACAAGTGCGTGTAATGAAATAATATCACTTTTTTCAATTAATTCATCAAGAGACACGTAAGTACATAAATTTTCAAGCAAAGGATTTTCATATACATCATTGGCAAGAATTTTACAGCCAAATGCAGAAAGTCTTTTTATAACAGTTGCACCAATTTTACCTGTACCGATAATTCCCACTGTGCAATCGCATAAATCTTTTCCAAGTTTGCCTTTTAAGGAATAGTCTTGAAGCTCTGCACGTTTAATGATATGTGCGGCCTTTCTACACCCCATAAGCATAAGCATAACTGCATAATCTGCAACGGTATCAGGTTCGTAAGTAACGTGGCAAACTCCCATTCCAACACTTTTGTCATAATCAATATCAATATGATTATACCCTATACTTCTTGCCGCTATATACTTAACACCTACACTATGGAATGCATCAATAATCTCCTTATCGCAAGTGCACGGAGTAAACGAAACAGCATCATAACCTTTAGCCAGATGTGCATTCTCGACACTTGGATACTCATGAGTATAATCATACTCAAATCCGTATTTATTTTTTAGGTCTTCAAAAATACTTTTTTCATCAAAAGACCTGAACGAATAAACAAAAAGTTTCATAAATTTCCTCTGTTATTTTAAGAAACCGCTGATAATCTGCTCTTCAGCTTCTTTTTCCGTAAGTCCTAACGTCATCAGTTTAATAATTTGCTCCCCTGCAATTTTTCCGATTGCGGCTTCGTGAATAAGACTTGCATCTACGTGTGCGGCAGTGATTTCAGGTATAGCTTTTACAACGGCATTATCCATTATTATTGCATCACATTCCGTATGTCCGCTTGAGCGGTTATTTCCCTTAACATTTGAAAGGAAAAGCTGACGTGATTCATCTTTTGCAACGGCTCGTGATACAACGTGTGTAGATGAATTTTCACCATTAAGTTCAACATCAAAATTAGTTTCGGCATATTGTTTGCCGTGTGTCATAAGTTTTTCTTTAACAATAAGCGTTGCACCTTTTTCAAGAACTGCTTTAGTATCCCTTTTTGTTGAAGAAATTCCTTTTATCTGGGCAGTTTCCATCTCCATATAGCCGTCTTCATCAATAAAAATAACGGTTGTTGGATTCATAACATTCTCGCCGTTGCCGTCACCATCGCCATAGTGTTTTTCAATATATCTAACTTTAGCATTTTTTCCTACATGAAACGTGTGAATACCGTCATGCTGGCTTTTTTCATCACCTGCATTATGTATACCACATCCTGCAACAATAGTAACATCTGAATTTTCGCCAATATAAAAGTCGTTATACACAAGATCAGTTAACCCTGTCTGACTCAAAATAACAGGAATATGAACGCTTTCATTTTTCGTATCAGGCTTAATAACAATATCAATGCCGGGTTTATCGTTTTTAGTAACAATATCAATATTTTCTGTAGAATTTCTGCCTGCACCTTCACCATTCATTCTGATATTGTATGCACCTTGGGGCACCTCGTGTATTCCTGCAATTTGCGCAAGCAAATCTTTTTGTATCTGGTTCATTGTTTTCTCCTTAAAGTTTATCAATTAATGTTTTGCAGGCAATCTGCTTACCGCTTAAAAGACTTGGCAAAATATCTTTTTTAACACCAAAATCAGCAATTCTACCTTCAGCAACAACAAGAATTTTATCCGCAATATCAAGAATTCTTTCCTGATGTGAAATAATCAGAATCGTGCCATTTATCTTTTCATGCATATTTTGAAAAACCTGAATTAAATTATTAAATGACCAAAGGTCTATACCGGCTTCAGGTTCGTCAAAAACAGAAAACTTCGTTCCGCGTGCAATAATCATAGCAATTTCAATTCTTTTAAGTTCACCGCCCGAAAGAGACGCATTAACCTCGCGATTAATATAATCTCTTGCGCACAAACCAACTTCAGAAAGATAATCACAAGCTTCCGTGACTTTCAAATTTCTGCCTGCCGCAAGGCTAATAAGGTCTTTTACCGTTATTCCCTTAAACCTTACAGGCTGTTGAAAAGCAAAGCTGATGCCTTTTTGGGCACGTTCAGTTATTGAAAGTCCAGTAATATCTTCACCATCAAGAATAATTTTACCACTTGTAGGTGTATATATACCTGCAATGATTTTTGCAAGCGTGCTTTTTCCGCCGCCGTTAGGACCGGTTACCGCAACAAAGCGGTCATTTATTTTTACTGAAATGTCCTTTAATATTTCTTTATCATTATTATTTTCATCTTTTACACAGTACGATATGTGTTGTAATTCAAGCATTATAATTCCTCCACAGAAGTTTTAATGTATTTTATCACATTTATAAAAAATAGACTACTGTTTTTTATTAATTTTGTTACGTATTTCATTAACCGCCGCTTCGGTCATACGTATTTTTGTATCAAGAGCGTTTGGTGTGCTGAGAAGTTCGTTATTGCTTCCTTCAAGAAAAGGTGCTTTTATTAGAACTTCTGCAGTTTCATACGCATTTTTAATTTCTTGCTCGCCTATTTTTAATAGTTGTTCGTATAAAAAGTTTTTCTTGTAATCAGTATCTGTTTTTTCAAGGGCATCAATTCGCCTATACCATCTTTTTGCATTGGCGCAAGTTACAAGGGTATTTACTAAAAAAGCAAGGATATGAGAAAGCTGTTGTGCTTCATCATTTTCAATATGACTTAAAATTAACGATGCTTTATTAAAACAATCTGCCGCTTTCAGATTAACGTCAGTTTCAAGAGTTATATCATTATTATCAAAGTCATATTGATAAAGCTTACCATTTATCAATGGATATGCGGGGCCAAACTGCAACGGACCTTCAAAATCAGCATAATTATAAATCATATAATTAGCACCGTCTGTCGCTTTCTTAAATGCCATCATAACTTTTTCAACGTTTTCAGGTCCAAAATGTTTTGCCGCAATTTTTTGAATAGCAATTCCACCATCGTCGCAAGGAATAAAATTCTGTAATTTTGTAAATTCACCAACTATCGACGGAATAAAACCATATCTTTCGCTTTCAACAGAATATGATACGTTAAAATCGTTCAATGAAGTTAAACGCATAAACCATTGCATCATCGCAGGTATAAAAGGCAGAGCCGGAATTTCACTTGTTTTTCCACCCAAAGAATCAAGAACCCAAACTTCCAAACCTTTTTCCATAGCTTGTTTATAACAATCCCTAAACAAATCAGAAGCTTGCGCCATAACAATAGAGCCTGATTTCGTTTCAAAAGAGACACCGTCACGTTTAATAGCTTGTCCTTCATCAAAGGAAATTATTACCGCTTTTTTATCAAGATTTTTTATATATTCGATTTTATTTTCGACGTTTTCAAGTGTAGCTATGTCCCCTTTTTCACCAATTACACCATCATAAAAAGCAAAATATTCTTTTTCATCACTATATAAATAGGCTTTCAAGCCATATTCTCTTAAATTTTTAAGACTTTCTTCATCGTGATAATATAAAATCGCACCGTTATATCCAAAATGCAATAAAATATTAACGTATTCTTTTGTAAAATTTCCGTTCTCAAGAGATGATGTTGCAATTCGATTTTTTACTTTAATATCAATATTATACTCTTTTATTTCAAGAGAAGCATCACCAAAAAGTTTCATTAAGTCTTCAGCATAATAAATTGCCTGAACAAGACTAAATGTATCTTTTGCAGTAAACTCAACCATTTTTTCAGAAACACTGATAGAAAAATAATTTTCAATCTGAGGATTAATAGAAAAAGAAATAAATTTTTCTGTATTTTCACCTAAACTTATCTCGAAAGATTTTAAAAGGCACTCTTTAAAATCTTTTATTGCATAAAGAATGGGAATGTCTGTATTTTTAATACTCCAAGTATTATCAAAAGTGATATAATTTTTTCCTTTTGCCAGATATTTTCTTTTGCAATTTTTATGAATCTCATAATATTTAATATCATTCATTTTTATATACTCCTAAAAAAAGCCACCTGACAGGTGGCTGTATATTTTATTTTAAGCCAAGAGGAATACCGTTTAAAGAACTT
>JAZROC010000380.1:0-2853 GCA_045648525.1 Clostridia bacterium | reverse complement strand
GCGAAGCAACGGTCAACGAGCGCACAAGGCGTGGAACGCCTTACTGTTGCCTCGACCAATATGTTAAAAACCCCTGAAATTCAGGGGTTTTTAATTTCCTTGCACGAATTTTGCACGAATTTTTATATTTTTATGCTTTCTAATATCTTAATTGCGCGCTCTTCTTCGCGTGGATAAAGGTGCGCGTAAGTGTTCCACGTTTGTTCTACGTTGCTATGACCGAGCCTTGAAAACTTCTTAAATCAGCTTGACAAGCCTACACGCAATAAGTTTATACAATGGGTGCTTGACGTTATCGATAAAATAAAAAATGCCTTTGTAAAGGGAGATAAAAAACTTCTTAACGAAATTAACACCCTTGAAAGACAGTTTGCCGATATGCTGAAAGATGCAGGAAAGGAAACGGAAAAGAAGGCTATTAATAAAAATGTTGAAAATAATATAGACAAAAACGCTAAAAAAGAATATAATATAACAAGAGGTGAAAACGATGGAAGACAAGAAAATACGTCCGGAAGAAATGCCGGAGTATCAGGACAAACTCTCACAAGTGCTGATTCAAGGGTGGAGAAAAGATTTTCCGCACTGGACGGACGAAAGAATTATCGAGGAATTGGAAGCACTTTAAAGAATATTTTAATAAAAAAAGGTGCAATGCCGGTTGAACTTAAGCAGATAAATAGTGCAAAAAGTTTTTACGATGCTATTGCAAAAGCAAAAAGAAACAATTCGCACGGTGCTTTTGTTACACAATATGAAGTTTCAGATTATCAGCAGGACGAACTCTTTTTGTCCGAAGATAACAATGTAGGTGTAGCGGTTACTCCTGACGGTGATATTATTTCAGTTTTTAAAAATCCTGATTACAAAGGAAAGAAAGCGGTTTCTTCAATTCTTTTAACGGCACTTGAAAATGGTGGAATAAAACTTGATAATTTTAATGGCGGACTTTCTCGAATGTATTGGCAACACGGCTTTGTTCCGGTAGCAAGAACAACGTTTGTTCGTGAATTTGCGCCTGATGATTGGAATTATGAACGAGATGGCGAACCCGATATTATATTTTGGATGCACAATGGAGATTCCGCTGAAAATGTTGCGAATAAAATAGGCGATTATGGGGAAATTCCTGATTTAACAAAGCTTCCGTTAATGGAATATGAAAAAGCAGCAGAATATAGGGACGGAGTTATAAAAAAACGTCAACACGGCAATACAAAATATTCAATATCTTCTGAAACCGAAATAAAACCTTTCAAGGAAGTGGTTGCTGAAATTGGCAAAGGTAAATTGGTATCATCAGAAGCATCAAACGCATATAATAACGGATATATGCCAAAATCCCTATGGACGAAAGAAATGTTTGTGTACGCAATACACGAAATTAACCCGAAGATAAACGTTTCTGAAATGCCTTTAGAAAAGCTTCAAACATACCTCAAAAAGCAGGGTACATTTGGAATGGGCAAATTTTCAACAAAAACGGATTTTTACGGTTTAGATGAAAGCGTTGTTAAAAACCTTACACAATTAAAGGTTGATAACTTCATAACTGACACCGAAGATTTAACGTTGAAAAAACAAGCAGTAAACCCGAGTAATAAAGCATCTGAATACGCTGATAGAGTTGACGAGTTAGGAAGACAGTTACGAAGTCAAGAAATTACGCTTGATGAATACAAAAAAGCCGTTGATGACCTTTACAAAGAAGCAGGCGAAAAGTATGGCACAATAAAATCAGGCGAAATGGTAACGGGTGACGAAGATTTCAGTAGACCTGTGCCCAAAAAAGTAGGCGAAGGAATGGAAGTACGACGTTTTGTTCGCACTGCAAAGGAAGCAACACCATCGGATATTGCCGATATTTTAACTCCTGCACAAGAAGCAGAGGTTTTAAAGGGTCAAGATAGCTATGTACGCACTTCTAATGAGGAAAACATAAAAAAAGCGTTAGCAGACATAGCAAAGGGTGCGAATTATGGTACTTGGCACGCTAAAATCAATGACGGGTCACTTCTCACGGCTAAAGATGTTGCACTTGGTGAACTATTGCTTGAGGGTGCTTTTGAAAAGAAAGATGCAGGAATGGCATTAAAACTTATTGCCGAACTTTCTGAAGTCGGCACGCGATTAGGTCAAGCGGTGCAAGCGTTTAGTCTTCTTAAACGTATGGGCGGTTTAGGAAAACTTCTTTACGTACAACAAGCAGTAAAAACGCTGAATAAAGACCTTGAAGAACGTTTCGGAAAACAGATTGCAAAAGGCAAAATAAAAAAGGTAAAGATTAACGAAGCTCTTGCAATGCAGTTGGCTGAATCGAAGACCGAAGAAGATTTTGCTATTTCTTACGAAGCAATTATGCGAGATATAGCATCTCAAGTACCGTCAACATTCTTGGATAAATGGAACGCTTGGCGATATATGGCAATGCTTGCTAACCCGATAACAATGATTAGAAACCTTGTAGGTAACGCTTTCTTTTTTCCTGCGGTACAGACAAAGAATTTCCTCGCAACAACCTTTGAAGCAATAAAGAAGCCTGAAGAAAGAACAAAAACTTTTAAGGTAAAAAAAGAATACAAAGTTTTTGCTGATAAAGATTGGGCGGAAGTTGAAAAGATAATTACTCACGGCGGTAAGTATAATTATTCTACAGAGATTGACGAATACCGTACCATTTTTAAATCAAAGGCTCTTGAGGGTATAAGGAAAGGATATTCAGGTGTTTTAGAGGGTACGGATGCATTATTCCTTAAAGGATATTATCGTCAGGGTTTAAGTGGCTATTTGGCGGCTAATAAGGCTGATTTGAATAATCTTTCAAAAGAAACTTTAGCAAAGGCTCGTGAATAT
>JAZROC010000379.1:0-12566 GCA_045648525.1 Clostridia bacterium | reverse complement strand
ATCGGAAAAATTTTCTTTTGAAAGAATGGGTTTTAAATCAACCATTTCATATTCAGGTGAAAATGAAGCGTTGTTATGCAAGGTAACAACGCTTAAAATTCCGCAAAATGCGATGACGATTGACAAAATTAAAGAAAAAATTGCCAATACTTTTTTCATTAGTTTTTGAAAGCGTCATAAATAACGCGGATAGCTTTTTCAAGGTTACATTCGTCAACACCGATGATAATGTTGATTTCGCTTGAGCCTTGGTCAATGGTACGAATGTTGATGTTTTCCTTGCCTAAAGCGGTAAATATCTTACCTGCAAGGCCTGCGCTCTTTGCCATACGGTGACCAACAACAGCTAAAAGTGCAAGGTCAGGTACGTATTCAACAGTATCAGGTTTAAGCTCGTCGTGAATAGCCTGAAGCACGTTGTCAAGCTTGCCCTGAATAGCCTTTGAGTTTAATACTGCGGTCATTGTGTCAACACCTGAAGGAAGATGCTCAAAAAGAATGTTGTTGCGCTCAAAGATTTCCAAAAATCTTCTGCCGATACCAAGCTCGGAGTTCATCATACTCTTTTCAATGGTAATTGCGCAATAGCCTTTGTGACCTGCGATACCTGTAATCTTGATATCTTCGTTCTGATGTGCAGGGTCAATTTTTGAAACGATCATCGTGCCTGCATCTTCAGGTGCGTTGGTGTTGCGAATGTTTATGGGAATACCGCTTTGCTGTACGGGGAAAACTGCATCCTGATGAAGAACTGCGGCACCCATATATGAAAGCTCGCGAAGTTCTTTATACGTAATGTAGCTGATGGACTTTGTTTCGGGCACGATTCTGGGGTCAGTTACCATAAAGCCTGAAACGTCGGTCCAGTTTTCATAAATATCAGCCTTTACTGCACGGGCAACAAGTGAACCTGTAATATCGCTACCGCCACGTGAGAATGTTTTAATGCTTCCGTCAGGACGTGAGCCGTAGAAGCCGGGGATAACTGCTTTGCCGTATTTTGCAAGACGCTTTGCCATAATGGTGTTGGTCTTTTCAGTATCAAGAACGCCCTGACCGTCAAAGAAAACAACTTCAGCCGCATCAACGAATTTATAATCAAGATATTCTGCCAATAAAAGACCATTCAAATATTCGCCACGGGAAGCGGTGTAGTCGATTGATGCACCACCGTCAACCTTTTCCTTGATATCGTTGATATATGCGCGGATATCGGTTTTTAAGTTAAGGTCGTTTTTAATGCTTTCGTAACGTTGAGCGATTTTTTCAAAAGCCTCGCTTGTATCCTGCTCGGCAGAAGCCAATGCGTAGCACTTATATAAAAGGTCTGTTACCTTTTCGTCGTTTTTATCTCTTTTGCCGGGAGCAGAGGGAACAACGAATTTACGTGCTTCGTCTGCGAAAATAATATCCTTTACTTTTTTGAACTGACCTGCATCTGCAAGTGAGCTTCCTCCGAATTTTGCAATTTTAATCATTTTTCTATCTCCTATTTAATTTTTCTTGCTTCAAAATAGTATCTTTTATCAATGCCCATGCCCATTGAAAAGGTTTTTCTGGGCAGTGCACCGTTTTCTAAAACGGCAGGGAAAAGGTCCTTTTTATCAAGACCGGGAATAAGTATTCCCACAGCATTATCTTCCTGCGCATTTTTTTCGACCTGTTCAGGCTCGTGAATATAATCCACTTCGCCACCGTTTTCTTCTATGTACCTATCTATTATATTCTGTATTGAGCCTACCGTCAAGCAATGTGAGGGCGAAATATAGAAATCTTTTACTGAATTTTTGATAATTACGGTAATTTTCTGTCCATTTTCGTCTTTATTGGCTTCAAGCACCGATAAAAACTTGTCTGTGTCAACGTTGTAGAGTATGCGGTGAATGGGCTCAAAAACAAGAGCATCGGAATGAAGATTAACAACCTCACACAAGGCAAAGCGGGCAGGGTGAGTAAGTTTTTCTTCTTCGGAAAGAGTGGCTTTTACGTTTTCCCAGCATTTTTTTGCAGTTGCAAGGGAATGGTTGCCGTCGCCTACTGCAATGCGGATAACGTCATCACCGTTTTTGCAGTCAACAAGGGGAAGATTATCAATGATTTCTTTCGCCTTTGCACTTGATAATTTATAACCCTTTATGCTTCCGCCTGACTGCATAAGTTCGGTTTCGTATAAAAGGGTGATATCTTTTTCCTCAATGCTTTCAATTAAAATTTTCTTTTCGTCATTTACTAAAAGCATAATGTGGGGAAGCTCCAAAGGTGCGTTTTCTCTTATCTTAACGCGAGGGGGAAGACGGTCCTCAATGGTGCCTTCTGTGGGGCGGATAAGAGATTTTGTACCTTTTTTGTATTGGTAGGCTTCAAGGTCGCAGGCAAGCACAAGACCTTTGCGTATTGTGCCGTCGTTAAGGGTGCGCTCAATGTAGATAACGGAATTTTCAATTTCGTCAAAAATATCTTTTTCGAGATACTCATTCATCGTTTCATTGATGTTTTTTATGCGCGCATCGTTGTCTTTGCCTAAATAAATTTCAGGAAAAGTTATGTTATAAGTGGAAAATGCGTTTTTTGAAAGTGCATCAACCTTGTTCCAATATTCCTTGTCCCCTGTAAACTGGTCGCAGGCAACGCAAGCGTATTTATAAAGGTCAACGTCCTTTTTAGGTATAAGAATATTTGCTTCTTTTAAAGTTACCATTTTTATTTGCCTCCGTTCATATTTTTGACTGCACAAAGAATTGCCGCTTTAACCTGATGATATACTATTCCGCCCTGCATATAGAACATATATGGCTCACGGATTGGTGCATCACCGCTTAATTCAATGGAAGCACCCTGCACAAAAGTGCCTGCCGCCATAATAACCTTGTCGGTGTAGCCGGGCATATCCCACGCTTCAGGTACAACAAAGGCTTCAACGGGGGAAACTGCCTGAATCTGTCTGCAAAATTCAACTAAATTTTCCTCTGTGTTAAGGCAAACTGACTGAATAATGCAACCTCTGTCCTCATTCCAGGCGGGCGAAGGCTTATAACCGAAATCCTCTAAAATTTTTGCCGAGAATATTGCGCCCTTAAGTGCCTGTGCAACTGTTTGCGGTGCAAGGAAAATACCTTGGAAGAAGGGCAGATAACTTGCCGCATAGCTTCCAACCTCCGCGCCTATGCCGGGGGCGGTCATTCGGTAAGAAATTCTTTCAATTAAATCAGCACGACCTGCAATGTATGCGCCTGTTGGGGCAATGCCGCCACCTGCGTTTTTAATTAACGAGCCAACCATTACGTCGGCACCTGCTTCAATGGGCTCCATTGTTTCAACAAACTCGCCATAGCAGTTGTCAACGAAAATAATGGCATCTTTATTTTCTGATTTAATTATTTTTGCGGCTTCTTCAATTTCTTTTATTAAAAGACTCGGTCTGTCCTGATAACCGCGGGAACGCTGAAGCATTATTAAATCGTAGTTTTTTGCGATTTTTGATAAACCTTCAAGGTCAAGTCTTTTATTTTTTAAAGGAAGCTCGTCATAAGTTGCGCCCATATCAATTAACGAGCCTTCGATATCTTCCTTGTGACCGATAATGCCCTCTAAAGTATCGTAGGGCGCGCCTGAAGCAGATAAAATGCGAGTGCCCTTTTTTACTAAACCTTGTAAACCTAAAGCGAGTGCGTGAGTGCCGGAAGCAATTTGAGGTCTTACAAGTGCGCTTTCTGCCTTAAAAATTCTGGCAAAAAGAGATGCTAATTTATCTCTGCCAACGTCGTCGTAGCCATAGCCAAAGGTTGGTGCAAAGTGTGAGGGTTGTATTCTTTCCTCGCGGAAGCAATCAAGAACCCAAAGTTGATTTTGCTCCTGAATTTTTTCAATTTTTGCAAATTGTTCTTTTAAAAGAAGTTCTGCTTCCTCTGCCTTTTCAACAAGATAGGCAGGTATGCCGTAATTGGTGGTTAAAATGTTCATTTTTCTGTTTCCTTTAATATGGTGTTTATGTTTTCGTCTAACGTGCCTGTTAACCAGACGGCTTCTTCACCGCGCATCCACGTTAACTGACGTTTTGCATATCTGCGGCTTTCCTGTTTTATTTTTTCAACGGACTCTTCAAAGGTGCAAAGTCCGTTAAAATAATCAATTAACTGCCTGCAACCTATGGCTTTATATGCCTGATGCTCGTCATTAATGCCTTTTTCGTAAACGGATTTAACCTCCTCAAGCATACCGTTTTCAAGCATTATATCAACGCGTTTATTAATTTTTTCGTACAGAATTTCTCTTTCGGGCGAAATGCAAAACAGCCTGAAATCAAATTCAGTATCCTTTTCTCTGTCTTTCTGCGTATCCTTGGGAAGCTCGCCCGTCAATGCGTAAACTTCTAAGGAGCGGATAATGCGTTTTCTGTCCTGTGCCTTGATTTTTGTTTCGGGGTTTATTGAAATAAGCTCATCAAAAAGCACTTCAGTTGGCTTTTCCTCAAGGCTTTTGCGCACGTTGTTTTTATCCTCGGGCATAAAATCAGGCTTATATATCAACCAATGAAAATACATTCCTGTGCCGCCAACAATTATGGGTTGCTTGCCGCGGGAAATAATATCGCGGATTTTATCAAGAGCCATATTTCTGTAGTCAAGGGCGGTAAAGCGGTCAGAAAAATCAAGAAAACCCATTAAATGATGGGGGATATTCTGTTTTTCCTCATCTGTCGGTTGGGCAGAGCAGATTGGTATATCTTTATAAATCTGCATAGAATCGCAGGAAATTATTTCACCATTGGTTTTCTTTGCAAGTTCAACACCTAACGAGGTTTTACCTGAAGCGGTAGGTCCTGCTATAACTATTACTTTCATTGTACCCTCTTAAAACGCACTTCAAGTTCGTGCTTGGTAAGTCTTATTAAAATAGGTCTGCCGTGGGGGCAGGAAAGAGGAATACCTTCGGCTTTTATAAGAGTAAGCAGTTTTTTTATGTCCGAATCCGTTAACTTATCGCCGCCTTTTATGGCACTTTTACAAGCCATTTGCATAAGTTTTGCGCGCTTAAGTTCGTTAGTTTTTAGAATTTTAAAGTTTTCGTTGCTTAATGAAGTTAAGAATTTCTCTGCATTAAGGTCAGGTAAAACGGTGGGTACTGCTCTTACCGCCAACGAGCCAAAGCCCATATCGTCAATTTCAAAACCCATCTCTGTAAGTTTGGGCAGAATTTCATCAATTACCGCACTTTCTGTGGGAGAAAGCTTCACTATCTGCGGTAAAAGCAAAAGCTGGCTTTGTGCGCCGTTTTCCATTGAAGAATAAAGTCGTTCAAACAAAAGTCTTTCGTGGGCGGCGTGCTGGTCAATAATAAATGCATCGTCGCCTGATTCAACGATTATATAAGTGTCAAACATTACACCGCAAAGTTTGTAGGAAGTTTCTTCCTCAATTGCGATTTCAGTTTGCTCGGCTTCCTTTTTCTCTTCGGGTTCGCTGAATATAAACGTTTCCTGCTTTTCCTCTTTTTTTATTGGCGGAATATATGGGGAATCGTGCACGGCAATATTTTCCGTTTTTACAACTTCGGGAATTACGATTTTTTCAGGAATTTTTTCTTCAATAACAGGTAATTCGTCTTTTAAAACGATTTTTTCAAAAACTTCAGGTGCTTTGTAGGGGTTGACGGTTTCAACCTCAAAAACCTTTGTCTCCTGCTTTATTTCTTCCTGCTTAAAAAGTGTGGGAATTTCCTGATTTTTTAACAGCGTGTCGGTAATAATACCGCAAACGGTGTCATAAATTGGCAGACCGTCGGCAAAGCGCACCTCCTGCTTGGTGGGGTGAACGTTAACGTCAACAAGTGTGCCCTGAACTTTCATTTCGAGAACAAAGAACGGGAACTTGCCAATATTAAGCCTGCCTGCATAACCCTGTTGAATGGCAGAGGAAATAAGTTCGTTTTTAATGCTTCTGCCGTTTATAAAAAGAATTTGTCGGCTTTTGTTGTTGCGCTGAATTTCGCGCTTGCCGATAAAGCCTTTTAAGGTAATGTTGTTTCTCGTTTCGTTAACTTCAATCATATTTGAAGAAACTTCATTGCCGAAAATTGCGCGGATAGCCGATAATAAGTTATTATCACCGGGCGTTCTTAACACGGTTTTGCCTTCGGAAATAAATCTTAATGCAATTTGCGGGTTTGAAAGGGCAAGGCGGTTTATAGCTTCCTGAATATAGGACGCTTCCTGCGTTGGCTTTTTAAGAAATTTGCGTCTTGCAGGGGTGTTAAAGAACAAATCGGCAACGGAAATTGACGTGCCCTCTGCGCAACCGCAGGGGAAGAAGCGGTCAATTACACCGCCCGTCAAATCTATCTGGGTGCCCTCGTCGGCATTTTTTGTTCTGGTCATTAATGATATTTTTGAAACTGCGGCAACAGATGCAAGAGCTTCACCGCGGAAGCCCAACGTCAGTATGTCGTTTAAATCTTCGGCAACTGAAATTTTGCTTGTTGCGTGGCGCAGAAATGCGTTTTTAACGTCCTCTTCTGCCATACCGCAACCGTTATCGGTTATGCGGATAAGGTCGATTCCGCCACCTTTAATTTCAATTATAACGTTGGTTGCCCCTGCGTCAATACTGTTTTCAACAAGTTCTTTGACTATAGATGCAGGACGTTCAACAACTTCGCCTGCGGCGATTTTGTTGGCAACAGAAGCATCAAGAAGTTTTATTTTCATATTTCGCGTTTCGCCTTTTCTCTTAATTCACATAAAATGTTTATTGCATCAATGGGTGTTAAGGTGTTTATGTCTATTTCCTTTAATTCTTCAACTATTTTTTCCATATTTGAAGATGCGAAAAGTGTGGTTTGTTGCGCATTTGTATTGCCTTGTGAGCGCGTGATATCTGCTTTTTCAAGGTCTGCCAACAGCGCCTTTGCCCTTGTTAAAACGGGTTTGGGCACGCCTGCTAAATTTGCAACGGCAATACCAAAGCTCTTGTCTGCACTACCACGGATTATTTTTCTTAAGAAAATAACGTCATCACCGTATTCTCTTGCGGTAATGGAATAGTTTTTTACACCCTCAAGTGTGCCCTCAAGCTCACTTAATTCGTGGTAGTGGGTTGCAAAAAGAGTTTTTGCACCTATGTTCTTTACGTTGGCAATATATTCGGTAACTGCCCACGCTATTGAAAGACCGTCAAAGGTAGAGGTGCCCCTGCCTATTTCGTCTAAAATAATTAAACTGTCCCTTGTAGCGTTTTTCAAGATGTTGGCAACCTCAGTCATTTCCATCATAAAGGTACTTTGTCCTGCGGAAAGGTCGTCCGATGCGCCTACTCTTGTAAAAAGTCTGTCGCAAAGTGAAATGTTTGCGCTCTGGCAAGGCACAAAACAACCTAAATGAGCCATTAAGGTAATTATTGCCGTCTGACGCATATAAGTGGATTTACCTGCCATATTGGGACCGGTTATTATCATAAACCGATTTTCGTTAAGGTCAAGGTTTGTGTCGTTGGGCACAAATTGCGCCTGACTCTGCATTGCCTCAACAACCGGATGTCTGCCTGAATTTATGGTTAAAATGCCGTCTGTGTTAATTTCAGGTCTTATGTAATCGTTTTCGGCAGACAGCAATGCAAAGGATAAAAGCACGTCTAAAACAGAAATGGCATTGGCGGTTTTTCTCATTCTGAAAAGTGCTTCCAAAAGCTTTTCGCGGATAGAAGCGAAAATAGCGGCTTCAAGCTTCAATGCTTTCTCTTCACTACCCGTAATAAGTTCTTCAGTCTGTTTTAATTCTTCAGTTGTGTAACGCTCAGCATTGGCAAGAGTCTGTCTGCGTATGTACGAATATGGAACTTTGTCCTTTAAACTGTTTGTAACTTCAATAAAGTAACCGAAAACACGGTTATATTTGATTTTTAAGGTTTTTATGCCCGTTTCTTCTCTTTCGCGTGCTTCAATCTGCGCTATCCACGTCTGTCCGTTTTTAACGGCATCACGGTATTTATCAAGGTCGGCATTGTAGCCTGCTCTTATAACACCGCCATCCTTGATTGAATCCTGCGGCGCATCGTCAATGGCATCGTTAAGCAGAGTATATATATCTTCAAGGGTGTCAATATCGTCATAGGAAAGCTTTAAAAGCTCGCTTTTAACGTTTTTAAGCAGATTTTTCACCGTTGGCAGATTTTTAATTGATTTGCGCATAAACACAGTTTCTCTTGGCGAAATTGTGCCGTAAGCAACACGTGTGCAGATTCTTTCAATATCGCAGATATCTTCAAGAGTCAAACGCAAATCTTCGCGCAAGGCAAAATTGCTTGTTAATTCTTCAACTGCATCAAGACGCTTTTCGATATCGTCTTTGTTTCTTAATGGACGCTCAAGCCACGATTTTAATTTTCTTGCACCCATCGGTGTTTCAGTTTTATCAAGAAGCCACAAAAGTGTGCCTCTGTGACCGTGGTCGCCTAATGAATGGAAAATTTCAAGGTTTTTAACAGCGGCAGAATCAAGTATAAGATAATCTCCTCTTTCGATAAGAGTAAGAGTATTCATATGCACCAATGAATTTTTTTGTGTGAGATTAAGATATTCCCACAACGCTGCCGCGCTTATTACCGAAACCTTTTTGTTAAGTTTTTCGGCATTTGAAAAACGTGTGCTTAATTTCTTTAAAATAGATGAATCGTTAAAAATATACTCTGCACAGTACAAGGGTCGGAACTGCTTTAAAATATACTGTGGGATAGTCTGTGCCGCTTCAAGAAACTGGTCGTTTACTATAATTTCGTTGGGGTTAATTTCAAGTATAAGGTCCGTTACCTTTAAAAGACCGGGCTCGTAAGGAGCGTAAGTAATGTTGAATTCACCCGTTGAAACGTCTGCCCAGGCAAGAGAACACTTGTTTTTTTCAAGGGCGATTGATAAAAGGAAGTTGTTATGCTTGTTTTCAAGCATATCGTCTTCAATAATCGTGCCGGGTGTAACAACGCGCACAACGTCTCTTTCCACAAGACCCTTTGCTTCTTTAGGATCTGTAAGCTGTTCGACGATTGCAACTTTATAGTTTTTTTCCAAAAGCTTATTTATGTAAGTGTTTACGCTGTGATGGGGCACACCGCACATAGGTGCGCGCTCAGTAAGACCGCAATCTCTGCCCGTCAAAGCCAACTGAAGCTCCTTTGAAGCGATTTTTGCATCGTCAAAGAACATTTCATAAAAGTCGCCTAAACGGTAAAACACAAGGCAGTCTTTATATTTTTCCTTTAATTCAACGTAACGTTGCATCATCGGTGAAAGGGGCATTGTTATTCCTCCATCTCTCCTATTAAAGTGTTTAATTTTATTTTTGTTATTTTAACGTTTACGGTTTTGCCTGTCAGGTCCTCTGTGCCTGAAAAGGAAACCATTCTGCCGTGCTCGGTTCTTCCTGTAAGCATCGAAGTATCGCGCTTGGCAACACCCTCAACCAATACGGGATAGGTATTGTTAAGATACATTTCACTTGACTTTAACGAACATTCTTCGCTTAATGCGATAAGGCGTGCCATACGCTCTTTAGTTTTTTCTGCCGAAACCTGACCTTCCATTTTTGCCGCAGGAGTATTGATTCGGGGTGAATAAATAAAGGTGAATGCCGAGTTAAAGCAAACTTTTTTATATAAATCGTAAGTATCTTCAAAATCTTCGTCGGTTTCTGTGGGGAAGCCAACGATAATGTCCGTTGAAATTGCAATATCCGGCATCTTTGCGCGAAGCTTTTCAACGAGAGCAAAGTAATCTTCGCGTGTGTATCTGCGGTTCATTAAACTTAAAATTCTGTTTGAGCCTGACTGCACGGGAAGGTGAATATATCTGCAAACCTTATCACATTCCGCCATTGCGGAAATAAGGTCGTCTGAAAGGTCTTTAGGGTGGCTGGTCATAAAGCGGATACGCTCTATTCCGTCAACCTCGTTTAATTTGCGCAGAAGGTCGGGAAATGTTATTTCATCACAGTTTTTACCGTATGAATTTACGTTCTGCCCTAAAAGAGTAATTTCCTTAACACCGTTTTGTGCAAGCTCGGTGGCTTCTTTAATAATATCTTCGCTCTTTCTTGAGCGTTCTCTGCCGCGGACGTAGGGAACAATGCAATATGAACAGAAGTTATTACAGCCATACATAATGTTTATCCAACCGAAGCAATCTCTTTCGCGCAAAACGGGCATATCTTCAACTATGGCTTGTTCTTTATCCCAAATAGAATAAATTGACCGGTTGCTTACCAGAGCTTCAAACATAAGTTGTGGCAACTGGTGTGTGTTGTGTGTGCCGAAAACAACGTCAACAAAAGGAAAACGCTTTTTGATTTTTTCCTTACTGCCTTCTTCTTGCATCATACAACCGCAAATCATTACGAGCATATCGGGGCGTTTTTTCTTTTCCTGCTTTAATTTTCCCAAATTACCTAAAAGCCTGTCCTCTGCACCTTCGCGAACACAGCAGGTATTAAAAATCACCGCATCGGCACTTTGTCTGTCATCACATTCGGTGTAGCCCATTTCCTCAAAAAAGCCTTTTAAGGTCTGGGAATCCCTGACGTTCATCTGACAACCGTACGTTTCAACAAAATAAGTGTGTGCTCTGGTGCCGAAAAACTCTTTGACCTTTTTTATAAAATCCTTTTCAGATAAATTGTTAAAAGAAGTAATATTTCTGTCTGTCACGAAACACTGCCCCCATAATAATATTATAATAATATATTATATAATAAAACTTGCATTTGTGCAACAAACAAAAATAGAAAAATTTCGATAAATTAAGTCAAAGGAATAAAAAATTCAAAAAGGAATTAGTTTTTAAGGAGATGGATAATTATGGAATTAAAATTAAAACTTATGGGTGAACTTGACCACCATAACGCAGAAAAAATGCGGAAAAAACTTGATAAGGAAATTCTTACAAACGGTGCGGAAACGGTTATTTTTGATTTATCTGACCTGACTTTTATGGATTCAAGCGGAATCGGTGTGCTTCTGGGCAGATACAAGCTTTTCGCAACGAAAAAATTGTATATAACAGGCGCAAACGAAAACATTGACAAAGTGCTTAAAATTTCAGGAGTTTATTCGCTTATGCCCAAATACAAAGGAGGTGTGTCCTGATGAAAAACAGTGCCAACGTAAAGTTTTTATCCTTGTCGGTTAATGAAAGCTTTGCCCGAATGTGCGTTTCTGCCTTTATTGCACCGCTAAATCCCACCATTGAAGAGTTAAACGATATAAAAACTGCGGTAAGTGAAGCGGTAACAAATGCTATTGTTCACGGGTATTCAGAAAAAAACGGTGAAATCGAAATGCGTCTTTTTTCTGAAAAAAATCTTGTGCATATTGAAATTATGGACGACGGTTGCGGTATTCCTGATATTGAAAAGGCGCGCCAACCCTTTTATACTACCTGCACCGATGGCACTCGTTCAGGTATGGGGTTTACCGTAATGGAAAGTTTTATGGACGAAGTAAAAATCGCTTCTGCCACCGATGAAGGCACAAGAGTTGTTATGAAAAAGCAAATCGGGGGCAAAAAGTGAAGTGGGAAAAGGAAAAAACAAAAGAACTTATTAAAAATTCCCAGAAAGGCGACAAAAATGCACGGGAGCAAATAATAAAAGAAAACGCACCGCTTGTAAAATCCATTGTAAAACGCTACCTCAACCGCGGCAGCGATTTTGATGACTTGTATCAGGTGGGACTTATGGGTCTTTTAAAGGCAATTGCAGGTTTTGACACAAGCTTTGAGGTCTGTTTTTCAACTTATGCGGTGCCGATGATAAACGGTGAAATCAAACGCTTCGTCAGGGACAATAATTCAGTAAAAATGCCTCGTTCTTTAAAGGAATTACAGCAAAAAATACGCTACGCACGTCAAAAACTTTCCCTTACTCTTAATCGGGAGCCGGGCGCAAATGAGATTGCTGAAGAAATAGGGGTTGAAACGGAGGACGTTCTGTTTGCATTAGAAAGTATGCAGGCACCACAAAGCCTTGATGAGCCTGTTTTTGATGAGTCAGGTTCAACGCTAAAAGAGATTATCGAGGACAAAAATACGAAGACGTCAATTAACGATAAACTGGCTTTATATCAATGCCTTAACCAGCTTGAAGACCGCGAAAAAAAGATAATTCTTTTAAGATATTTTAAGGATATGACTCAAACGAAAATTGCCGATATTATGGGCGTTTCGCAGGTGCAGATTTCCCGAATAGAGAGCCGTGTTTTAGATAAATTAAGAAAGAAGTTGGGATAAAAAAGTCTCGGAAAAATCCGAGACTTTTTAATAATAAGCATTACTGTCAATTTGGTCAATCCAATCAACAGTAGTAAAATCTATGGTGTTTTTGTTTATATAATCGGCAACACTTTCACAAACAAATTTTATACATTTAGAATCCAATGGATCGTTGCACATTACGTTAATAGTTGCAACATATGTGTCTGTTTGAATACGAATATACCCTTGATAGTAAACACCATACGATTGCTCAAGACTGTCTTTTTTTAGAGTGTCGTCTATATAATACCAAGAGGGATGTTTAACATAAAAGTCTT